>JAFAHH010000279.1 GCA_019237355.1 Acetobacteraceae bacterium
CCGGAACCCGAGCTTCCGGCGAGATATAGGAAAACAGCTTGGCCTGATCGACGAACCTACCGCGCATCGCTTTACTCCGCTTTAGGCGGCAGGTTTGAATCATTCCGAATCCGCGCCGGGCAAGAGGTTTTTCAGCAGACTGCTAGATTCCATCGATCTTCGCCTCTTCACCGGAAGAGGTGGACGCAACCAATCTATACTCTCTTTCGTCGCCAGTCGTTCGGCATATTGCGTTAAATATTTTCTTTTCTGCATAGCCAAAATTACCGTTCCTCTGCTTTGCTAGCATTTCAGCAGAGCGCACCAGATCGACAAATCGCCGTGTTTTTAGATGTGCTAATCTCTCTGCATCCGCAGAATTATCTTCCACGCTTTGATCCTTGATTGGCATAATTTACGTGCTCTAGTCGTTCTAAAAGCTCCTATAGCAAGCCCCTCTGAGAGAGGCGAGGCGGCCAAGATTGCCCGTGAGCTGTGCTATGCTAGCCGCGAAAATCGTGCTGTTGTGGACGTTGTAGCTGCGCGTTACGTCCCGCACCGTCTCGCCACTCTCAACCCCCTGCCGTGCCCCGCGCTGCTGGTGCGCCGTGAGCTTCGGCTTGCGGCCCATCTTCACGCCACGCGCCTTTCACCGCTACGTCCCTCGCTGGTGCGCGGCCGGATAAGCCCGCGCTCGAACTCGGCCAAGCCGAATAGTCGACAAGCCGTGCCGCGGCCGTCAAGTAATTCCGCTGCTGCCGATTACTTGGGCCGGTCGGCACCACGTCCGCGCCCGCCGGCCTGCGCGGTTACCAGGATTGCGTTCGGGACGCGGCATTCTCGCGCAATGGCGGCCGCATCATCACGCCTCCTTCGACCGGACCGCACGCATCCGGGATGCCAACACCAGAACGGAGATCGCCAGGGTCGCGCTGGACGCAGCCGTTACCGCGCTCGCCGTTCACGCCGGCGCCATCGCCCTCGGCGATCGGCTCGGCCGCATCCATGTCTTCGACGCGGACGAATTCCTGAGGGCGAGACCGCTTCATGGCCGAAAAGGACCCCAAGCTCGTACTGTTCGAGCTTTACCTCGGAACCGCCGAAAAGGTGAGCGATCGGCGCGCCCAAGCAAATGCGTCGATCTTGAGCGTCAATAGCGCGATCGCTGCACTGTATAGCTATTTGGGCGCCGAGAAACTTGCTGTCACTGCTGGGCAGAAGGCCGTTTGGCTCTGGGCGATCCCGGTGGCAGGCGCAATCGTTTGCGCGGCCTGGGGAGTGCTGCTCACCTCCTACCGCAAGCTGAACCGTGCGAAGTTCGCTGTGCTTCAGGAAATCGAGGCGGATCTGTCGCTACAACCCTTCAAGCGTGAGCGCGACGTCTACACACTCGACCGGCGGCGGTCCGTTTCGTATATCGAGACGGCAATCTGGCTGCTTCGTGCTCCTGTACGCGGTTATTTTATTGCGGTCCTCATGACTTGAGGCACCCAGCTCGCAGTCTCATAGCCGGGTGCTGCGCCCTTTAGTTTTTTCGCCAAATTGCTCGGTTGATATTGCGAGCATCATCGGGGCGAGAAGTTTTTCTTGACAGGCAACCGCCGGTTATGTTCTGTTTCCGTTCGTGCCCTGGACCCCTACTCCCCTCCCAACCAGCCTTTCGGATCGCCTGGCCCTCATTATTGCAGGGCTACGTGGCGTACTGGCCGCGCATATGGCGAAGGACCGATCGGCTGTTGAGGTGCTTTTTCTGGCCTGGGCGCGGCTGGGCCGGCTGGCTTCCCGGTTTGAGGCGCTGGTGGCGGCAATCCGCGCTGGGCGGCTTCCCTCGGCCCCGGGGCCGTGCGGTCAGGCTGCGCGCGATCTTGAATTGCCCCGGCTCGAGAGCCTGCCTCCGCCTCGGCTGCCGGGTGGATTCGGCTGGCTGATCCGGCTTGTGCCGGGGTCGGCGGCCTATGGCAGTCAGTTGCAATATTTGCTGGCCGATCCGGAGTTGACGGCGCTGCTGGCGGATGTACCGCAAGCGGGACGGATCCTGCGCCCGCTATGCCAGATGCTGGGGATCCGGCCCGGTCCGGAGCTGGGTGCAACGCGGGCCCGGTGGTCGGCATCCTCCGGCGGTCCTACCAGTTCCGGCGAGCAGCCGGATGCGCCCGCGACCCAGGCTGATCCGCCATCCTCGTCGTCGCGGGCTATTCCACCGGCTTCGCCGCTCGGGTCGAGCCTTGCTTCTCCCCTTGGGGCAGGCTCGGCTCGGGGAACCCGAGCCCGCCTCAAACCATCGCGGCCCGCCTGCCTCGGCTGAGCGCGGCCGCTTCGCGCCCAAGACGTTCCGTAATAGAAACTATGCCGCGCTGGAACTCTTGCGGACAATACGAGGGCGCCTCTGCCAGGCCCGTTTCAGCTCGGCTCCATGGACCCCACCGCCCGCATTGCCTTCTTAAGCGCCAGCAATTTGCGGTCCCGTTCCCGATACAGCTCCTCGGGACTCCTCCCGCCCCAGTCGAAGAACCCGGCCCCAGCCGCCACACCGGTGCGGCCTTCGGCAATCAGCCGATCCAGCGTATCGCAATTGTCCCGCAGCGGAGGCGGCTCATATGTTCGGTGGCGCAGTGCGTCTTGCAGCAAGGCCAGCCCGGTGAAATCGGCCTTGGCCAGAACGCCCAGCACGGGCCAGCGTAAGGCGAGGCCGTGAATGACGGAGTCGTCGATCTCGCGCGGCGTCACCAGCCCCTCGTCAAGCAGCCTGTAGACCTCGAGGCCGATGGCCGCCTGGATGCGATTCGCCACATAGCCCGGCACTATCTGCTTGAAGACGATCGGCTTCTTGCCCATTGCCGCGATCATCCCGCGCACCTGCTCGACCACAGCCGGGTCGGTCTTCGGATTCGGGACGATATCGACCAAGTCCACCAGATAAGGCGGCGTATACCAGTGGGCGATGATCGCCCGCGGCAAACGATGCTCCGGCATTAGCGGGAAAGGATCAAGGTAGCTCGTATTACTTGCGAGTATCGCGTCCGGCCGCATCACCGGATCAAGCCCCGCGAACAAGCGCCGCTTCACCTCAGGCTGCTCGATAATGGCTTCAATCACCAGGTCCGCGCCCCTAACCGTCTCCTCGGCCTCGGCGACGCAGGTTACAGCGCGCTGCAGCCGTTCGGCCGTCCAGGATCGGTCCGCCTCCCCAGCCTCGACCAACGAGGCCAGGGCGGCCTGCATCAGTCGAGGCGCTCGGTCGAGCGTTGCCGGGTTGTTGTCGGTCAGCCGGACCCGGTGCCCGCCTAACGCGAACACCAGAGCCAGAGCATGGCCCATTGTCCCCGCACCAATTACCGCCACATCTGCCATCGCCGCCTCCCTTACGAGCGCTTTCGTTCCTTTCCCACGTCGAGAAATGCCTGCATCATCCGTTGCGGCTCCTTGGTCTCCCAAGCGTGGCTGAAATATCCGATGCCGCGCCGGACCGCCTCCTCCAGCGGCACTTCTTCCCATTCCCGCATCAACGCCTTTTGCAGCCGGATCGCAGTGGGACCCGCCTTCAGGATCGCTTGAACCGTCCGGTTCGTTACCGCATCCAGCTCAGCCGGAGCAGCGAGTTCCTCGACCAATCCCCAGGCCTGAGCCGTGGGCGCCTCAATCATCTCGCCGGTGAACAATAAACGGCGGGTCCGACCCCAGCCAATGAGCCGCGGCAGCAGCGCGGCCTCAATCACCGAGGGTATGCCGACGCGCACTTCTGGCATGCCAAACCGGGAATCCTCCGATGCAATACGCAGATCGCAAGCGGCTGCGATCTCAAGCCCGGCGCCAAGCGCATAACCCTGGATGCGGGCAATAACCGGCACTGGGAGTCGCCGAAGCGCCATGCAGCAGCGATGTAAGGTGCTGATGAAGGTTTCGGCCGTGGCCGCGTTCAGCCGGGCCATTTCCCGTATGTCGGCGCCTCCAATAAAGGCTTGGGTTCCGCCGCCTCTGAGCACCACCGCACGCAAGGCTGGGTCACGGGCGAGCGCCTCGATGCAGCCAGTCAACTGCAGCATCAGGGGGCTATTCAGCGTATTGAGTTTTGCCGTGTTGTCGATAATTACGGTGGCCGTGCGCCCCGCCGCGCCGTTGTCATGCAACTCCTTCCGCACGCTGGCCTGCATACCGGCTCCCCAAGCTTGCCCGGTGTCGAGCAAAAAACTGCCAGAGCATGAGGAGGTTCAGATCGATGCCATCATGCTCTACAGCTGGTTAATTGAGAGCGCGATTCAGGCTTCCCGACGATTTCGCCTTCAGCGATCCGCTCTGGCGACAGAAGCAGCAGCGTTTGCAAAGGACACAGGCCGGATTGAGCGAGCCACATAAAATTGCAGTCGTGGTAGGCGCGGAGAGCCTGCTGGGCCGACGAACCGGGGTCGGGAGAATGACCCTCCAGATCGCCCGGATGCTGCTTGCGTCCGGGCAAATATCCGAGGCGCTCCTGGTTGCGGGAAGCCGCAGCTTGCCGGCTTCCCTGCTGGATGAACTAGGGGAGCAGAACGCGGAATTGCCTGGCATGCGCTGCTCGCGAGTGCGTGCGCTGCCAGCCCAATTACACCGCCTGCCAGGCCTGCCAGCCTTACGGCGGGCTCTCCTCCAGCGCCGCCAAACGCGGGCTATTGCAGAGCTGACCGCGCGAGCCGGCGGACGCGTAGTCTACCATGAGCCTAACATGATCGCTCGCCCGTTCGATGGAACAACAGTGATCACCATCAACGACCTTTCCTGGCGCCTTCACCCCGAAATGCATCCGGCCGACCGCGTCAAATGGATCGAGCGCCGGTTGCCCCAGAGTTTGCGCCAGGCCGACCGGATTATCACCATTTCCGAGTTCACTGCGCAGGAGGCTGTCGCCCATCTCGGAATAGCACGAGACCGCATCACGGTGGCGCCGCTCGCACCCTCGGCTGTTTTCCGCCCGATAGTTGGGGAGCAGGCAATGCCCGCCCTGCAACGCTGGGGTTTGGCGGACCGGGAATTCATTCTTTCGGTCTCCACCCTTGAGCCCCGCAAAAATTTTGACGGCCTGCTTACAGCCTATTTGCGTCTTCCAGAAAGGCTAC
>JAFAHH010000458.1 GCA_019237355.1 Acetobacteraceae bacterium
ACCGCGGTCTTCAGCTTGGATGCGAATGCCTCGTACACCCCGTCTTGCACCAGGAGCCGGTTGGCGCAGACGCAGGTTTGGCCGGTGTTGCGGTATTTGGAGGCCATGGCGCCCTGCACGGCAGCGTCGAGGTCGGCGTCGTCGAAAACGATGAAGGGGGCATTGCCGCCCAGCTCCATGCTGGTTTTCTTGATGGTAGGGGCACACTCGGCGAGCAGCCTGGCGCCGACCTCCGTGCTGCCGGTGAAGGTGAGCTTGCGAACCAGCGGGTTGGAGGTGAGCTCCTTGCCGGTTTCGCTCGCCGGGCCGGTGATCACGTTGCACACACCCGGCGGCATGCCGGCGCGCTCAGCCAGGACGGCAAGGGCGAGGGCCGAGAAGGGGGTTTGGCTGGCCGGGCGCATCACGCCGGTGCAGCCGGCGGCCCAGCCGGGGCCGGCCTTGCGGGTGATCATGGCGGCGGGGAAATTCCAGGGCGTGATCGAGGCAAACACCCCGATTGGCTCTTTCAAGACGATGATCCGGCGGCCTTTGGCGTTTTGCGGGATAATGTCGCCATAGACCCGCTTGGCCTCCTCGGCGAACCATTCGAAGAAGCTTGCGGCATAGACGATCTCGCCCCGGCTTTCGGTTAGCGGCTTGCCTTGCTCGGCGGTCATGATCACGGCCAGGTCTTCCTGATTGGCCAGCATCAGCTCATAGAGCTTGCGGAGGATCGCGGCGCGTTCCTTGGCAAGCATGGCGCGCCAGCCGGGTAGGGCGGCATAGGCGGCTTCGATGGCCCGGCGGGTCTCGGCGGCGCCGATCGCGGGGACCTCGCCTACGGTCTCGCCAGTGGCCGGGTTGCGAACGGGAATTGTCTTGCCGCTCTCGGCCTCCAGCCATTTGCCGCCGATGTAGTTGGCTTGGCGCAGGAGGGTTGGGTCTTTCATCGGCAGCGGCGAAGCTGGATTGAGCATGGCGAAACCCCTTCTTGGCGTTTGGGGTCGAAGATAGGTGCTCGGGGGCCGGCTGTCAGGTCCGGGCGGCCGTACCATGGCAACCAAGGCGATCTCCTGGTAAGCGAAATTCGTCGCTGCGGATCGTACCGCCGCATCAGAGCCGCTACACTTCGTTAGCGTCATTCCTGGGCAAGCTGGAGGGAGGCGCCCGATGACAATTAGGTCTAGCCGCCAGGCCTTTCAGGGCAGGCGGCCGCCGCTTGAACGATTCGTAGATCGGCTGGGTCCCCTCGAGCTTCTCGAGCGCGCTGTTTGCGAAATTCCGGCTGACGACCGCCGTGTTATTTGCTTTTACGGAGCGGGAGGTCAGGGCAAGAGCCTCCTAATGAGGAAATTTATCGAACAGCAGCAGGACGGTGCGGGGCCCGATCAAGCGGCATATTCTCTCATTGATCTAGGTGAGCGCGTGGAGCGGGAGTCCTGGCGCCTGCCGGTCTGGGTCAGGAACGATCTGGCGGAATGCGGCATCCGATTCCCAGCTTTTGACGTTGGCTTCGAACTATATTGGGCAGAAGCATTTCCTGAGACGCCCTCTCCCTTTCTGCGCCACCGTTGGCTCAAGCGCCTCACTGATATTTCGGCGGCGGGCGGAGGCGACCTCGCAACGGTCATCGCGGCCGAAAGCCTGCAGCACCTGATTGCATCCGTCCCGTTTGTCGGCCTGGCGATCGGCCGACTTGGGAAAATTGCAATCGAACGCGGAGCCCGGAGTTATCTGATCGCCACAAACGATTCGTTGAAAGAACTTTTTCGCGCAGGCAGACTGAAGCCGGCTGCAGAGCTCGAAGCCCATCTCCCCTTCTTGCTTGCCGCAGACCTCGATGCGCACCGACAACATAATCCTAATGCTCGTTTCGTGATTATCATGGACGAATACGAGCGCTGCCTGGAGCAGGGTGGAGGCACCGACCTCCAACGCTACAATAGGTTCGAGTCCAGTATCCGCGATTTCGTTGCCGAGTTGCGAGCGACATTGTTTGTAGTTGCTGGCCGGGAGCCTCTTCGGTGGGAGGCAATCGACGACAGCTGGGCATCTTATCTGGCAGGGCAGCAGTATAAATTGGGCGGGCTTCCAATTGCTGACGCCGAGCGTTTGCTAGAGGAGGAGGGAATCACTGAACCCGCGGTGCGCGCCGCGATGCTCATGAATGCATCGGCTCCTGAAGGCCCAGAGGATGCCGAGCCCGTCTACCCGCTCCTGCTTGATTTGCAGGTACAGCACTGGAAGAACCGGCGAGCGGGCAGAAATCCAGCCGACTTATCCGTACCCCATCTAAATGCGAGGGATTTTGAAGGGCGCCGCACGGAACTCCTGCAACGCCTGCTACGAGACTACGAGCCGCCGCTCCGCGCCACCCTGATGCGCCTATCAGTCCCGCGCTCGTTTGATCGTCCTCTATTTGAGCATATGGTTCGATCTTTTGTAACAGGCATCCAGCTGGACGCCTTCGAGATCATCGTCGGTCTCTCGTTTCTTCGGAAACAGGCAGATGGTCCGGGTTGGATCATTCACCAAGGCATACGTGAAAGCCTATATGGCTGCCTTTCTGATGACGTGCGTCTTGTTACTCATCGAGAGATCGCACATTATCTCGAAAGTGCGCTGGTTCTGGAAGATCCGAAATCTATCACTGGCTTAGGAAGGTCTATGAACCTCTTTGGGATGCGTATCAGATCCAGGCACTGGCAGACCTTGCAGGAAGAGTGCTTCGCTGTATAGATGAAAAGAAAATTCACACCGGAGAGGGAGACCGATTTTTCGCGCTTGCAGTCAGAACAAATGCGCTCCGAAAGTTGAATCGGGTGGCGGAGGCGCGTAGTTGCCTGGCCTCTGTGGTGGGTGTTCTTGATGCCAGAGGCTCACTCGATGATCCGGATAAGCTTTTTTTGATGTCCGTGTATAGTGGTCTGCTTTGGTCAGAGGGAAAGTGGTCAGAAGCCGAATCGGTAGGCCGGTATGTTCTGATTGAACGTGAACGTGTCCTCGGCCCCAGCCATCCCGACACATTAACAAGCGTGTCAAACTTGGCGGCGGAGTTGCACTACCTTGGACGCCATGATGAAGAGGAGAAGCTTGACCGTCGTGCGCTGGAGGGACGCGTGCGTGTTCGTGGCCCCGATCATCCCGACACGCTGGCAAGCGTCCAAAGCCTTGCGATAACGCTTTCCAATCTGAACCGCTATACGGAGGCGGAGCCGCTCGATCGGCGTGCGCTGGAGGGACGCGAGCGTGTCCTCGGCCCCGATCATCCCGACACGCTGGTAAGCGTCCAAAACCTTGCGATAACGCTT
>JAFAHH010000791.1 GCA_019237355.1 Acetobacteraceae bacterium
TTATTACCGGCAGGGCGCCCTAAAAGGGAACCGCTCGGCGCAGGCGCGTTGGGGGCTAGCGCTGATGGAGGGGCGGGGTGTTGCGGTCAACACGACTGAGGGGGAGTCGTGGCTGCGACGGGCAGCTCTGGCGGGCGATCCCGAGGCGGCTGCCCTGGTAGGTGATCTTTACGCCAAGGGCGGCAAGCTTCCACCAAACTATGCTGAAGCGGCGATGTGGTTTCGGCGCGCCACCGAGGCTGGGCATAAGGCCGCGGCGCGCGCATTGGGCATGCTTTATCTAACCGGGGCCGGGGTCCCGCGCGATCAGGAAGAGGCGGCACACTGGTTCCGCATGGCGGCGGAGAAGGGCGACAGTCAGGCTCGGGTCGATTTGGCGAATCTGCTTTTGCGTGGCAGCGGACCGGCCGAGGAGGCAGTTCGCACTCGCGAGTGGTTCGAGAACGCGGCGGTGTCGGGTGACTTAGTTGCGGCATTCAATTTTGGGGTTTGCCTTGCGGAGGGGGTGGGGATCGAACGCGACGAGCGTCGCGCTGCGGAGTGGCTGCGCCGGGCGGCCGATGGGGTTGTGAATGCGCAATACTGGTATGGGCGGATGCTGATCGAGGGGCGCGGCGTCGATGCCAATCCGGAGGAAGGCCGCGCCTGGATTGCGAAGGCGGCGGCGGTGGGAATGGTGGAGGCGGAGGTGGCGCTGGCTGAGATGATGGTGAACGGGCGCGGTGGGCCCCGCGACCATGCTGGGGCGCTCGAACTGTTTGAGAGAGCGGCCGGTCGGGGGCATGTCGGTGCGATGTTTGCGTTGGGTGCGCTGCACGGCGGCGGGCATGACGTGCCGATGGACCGGGTTACGGCGCAGCGTTGGTTCCGGGCTGCGGCCGAGCGTGGTCATGCTCATGCCCAGATGATGCTAGGGCGCTATCTGGCGCGCGGACTGTCGGGCGAGCAGGATTTTACCCAGGCGCGGGTGTGGTTGGAAAAGGCGGTGGCGCAGGGGCTTTCTGAGCCGCGTGCTGACCTAGCGGCACTGCCACGGTCAGAGGAGGCGCAAGCCGCCGCGCAGTGAATTGGGCCGAGTGAGGCCTGACGGAGCTTGCCAGTGGAGCCGTGGAGCACCAGCCTCCTTATAGGGCAAGAATGCCGTAGGGGCCGTCATGTTGAGCCGGTTGCGTTTCACGAACTTCAAATCTTGGCCGGAGGCGGATCTGACCTGTGGCCGGGTCACAGGTTTTTTTGGTACGAACTCCTCGGGTAAGACCAGCCTGATCCAATTCTTATTGTTGTTGAAACAGACCAAGGATGCGACGGATCGCACTCTGTCCCTGGACCTGAACGGCGCTCTTGTTCAGTTTGGGACTATTAAGGACGTGATTTATCGGCATGATCAAGGACGAACGATTGAAGTTGGGGTGACTTTTGAGCTGGACGAAGACCTTGCGCTAAGCGACCCCAGCCGCCCGAGCTCCATTATTGCGTCCGGCACCCGGATGAGCGTGAATTCCACCATTGTGGTTGAGAAGAATGCCCCGCTAGCGCGTAGATTGGCCTACGCCCTAGGGGGACTGGAGTTCGGCCTAGTTTCACGGAGTGGCGCCCCCAATCAATTTCAGCTTAAGGCGACCCCCATGATCTCTTCATCTACGGATTTCGCCTTTATCCGCAATTTGGGACGTGCGTGGCCTTTGCCGGGGCCGATAAAATCCTATGCCTTTCCCGATCAAGCCCGTACCTATCATCAAAATGCTGGGTTTCTTTCGGATCTTGAAGCTGCCTACGAAGCAGCCTTGGACGCGGTATTCTACCTTGGGCCACTGCGTGAATTTCCGAAACGCGATTATCTGTGGGCGCGGTCTCGACCCTCAGATGTTGGCCAGCGCGGGGAACGTGCAATTGACGCAATCCTAGCCGCTACTGAGGCGGGCGAGAAGCGCAATCTGAGGCCGCGAGCAAGGTTGTTGCCGTTCCAGCAAATGATTGCCTCTCTGCTTCGCGATATGGGCATGGTGGAGAGCTTCACTGTGGAGGAAATCGCTTTAGGGTCCAATCGATGGCAGGCGCGTGTAAGGACGCGCCCGGACGCAAGCGAGGTGTTGCTTACCGACGTAGGCTTTGGGGTCTCCCAGGTGCTCCCGGTCGTCACGTTGTTCCAGTACGTGCCAGAGGGCGCGACGGTAATCCTGGAGCAGCCCGAAATCCATCTCCACCCGCTTGCGCAGGCTGGCTTGGCCGATGTCATTATCCAGGCTGCCACACATCGCCGGGTGCAGGTGATTTTGGAAAGCCATTCCGAGCACTTGTCGCTTCGCTTGCAGCGCCGAATAGCTGAGCAGATGATATCTTCGGATGACGTGAAGCTGTATTTTTGTGATTCTCCAGGCGGGTTTTCCACTCTCACTCCTCTCGAGGTGGATCTCTTGGGGCGTATCCTCAATTGGCCCGACAAGTTTATGGGCGACGCCTTCACAGAGACCGCGCAGGCAGAGCGTGCTCGGCTTGAGCGGATGAACGCCGCTGAATGAAGCAATGGGTGGTGGATACCAACGTGCCGATCGTCGCCAATGGTCGCTCGGGTTCATCGCACGAGAAGACGCCATCGGTCTCGTGTCGGCGGGCTGCCGTGAAGTTTCGCAGAATATCCTGTATTCGGATCAGGTGCTTTTGGATCTAGAAGGAGAAATTCAGGCTGAATACCCTCGCGGTCAGCCCGGCGTGGGCGATCGCTTCTATCTTGAGGTCTTGCGCAGCTCCCCGGATCGCGTCCTGCGCGTCGATCTCCCACGTCGGGATGACGGTGAGTATGCTGATCTGCCGCAATCGCTTCTTGATGTAGGCTTTGATCCTAGTGACCGAAAGTTCGCGCTCTCGCGAATAGGCATGGAGCTACCGTGGCCAATGCGACTGATTCCGACTGGCTGGACCACCATGGGGTGCTCATGGCTGAGAGGAGAACGATCCATTTCGTTTGCGGCGGCGATCAGGCGAGGTGGTTTGAATCGTGAGTTCCACGCTCCTCGTCGAGAGCACCGCACTCAGGCAGCCGCAATTGGAAATTATGGTCGGACCAATGACGGGACGGTGCGAGGGGCGTGCTGAGGTTGTTGGTTTTGGTCCTGACCCGCCTGATGCGAGGGAGTTGGCGCAGGAAGCGATGGAACGCGGGCGCACGGCGATGGATGCCGGCGATGATGCGAATGCCATCCGTTGGCTGGACCGGGCGTGCCGGTTGCTGCCGCGGGATCCGACGCTGAAGGTGCTACTTGCAACTG
>JAFAHH010000867.1 GCA_019237355.1 Acetobacteraceae bacterium
CTCAATCTGATTGGCTACAACCTGATCCGGCTCCCCAAGCTGATTGCGCTGGCATAGGAGGAGTCTGTCGCGATCGCTGGAATGCAACGTCAGCGGAATGAAAACTCCCGGCATGGGAGGCGCGAACAGCCTCAAACAATCGCATAACTTTTGCTCACACCAAGCCGGGAGCTGCGCTGTTTCAGTTTTTCAGCAAACTGCTAGAGCTTGATGGCTTCGACCTGAAGGGCATCACGGTTTAGCGCAAACAGCCCGACACACTCGTCCCCGCTTCCCGGGCAGCCCAGACCACCGCTTTAACAACAGCCTGAGGCCGGTCGATCTGAATGCAGTGGCCGCTGCCCTGAACGATTTCAAGCCGGCTTTTTGGGGAAAGAGCAGCGGTGCGCGCCTGAACGTCTTGCCACAGTGCCTCGATTTCAGGTGCCACGCCATGGCTGGTTGCCACCAGCACGATCAGCGGCACAGGAGGGAACGGCGGGCCTGCCAGCATCGCCGCAACGCTCGGAGTGAAGCCCGCCTCCTCGGCCGCCGCCACCGAGCCAGGCGCGGCTGGAGTGTTCAAGCCGAAAACCCCCGGCGGCTCAAAAGGGCTCGCCGAATCCACCAGCACAACCGCCGCGATTTCCTGCGGCCGGGCTCGGGCATAAGCCTGAACATAAAGCCCACCCAGAGAATGGCCGACCAGCACGTATGGCGGAGGCAGGCGCAGCACGCGCAGAAGCGCCGAGAGCTCGTCCACCACGGTACTGGCGAGCACTGGCTTCGCCGTATCACGCGGACCGCTTTTCCCGATTCCAAGCCGATCATAGCGAACAGTGCGCGCGGAAGCCGCAAGGGCACACACCACTTCACTCCAGCTTCCCATATCCTGCGCGAGACCCGATTCGAAGAGGATGATCGGTCCGGAATCGCCCAGGGTTTCGACTGCAATCGTCGCATCGTCCACGCGCTGCAAAGGCATATCTCGAGTTCTTTCTGGGCGCGGTTCCATTGCAAGCGAGGCCAGACGTAGCTGACCATCTCCGGTCTGCGGCGTACCGGGACGCCATCCGCGCAAGCGCGATCGGCTCTCCAAGATGCGCGCAGAACAAAGACTTAGACCAGTTTGGGGCTACACTCAGCCTGAAACTAGCTACCCGATCAGCCCCGCTACCCAGCGGAACAACCCGAGATGCGTCAGATCATTCCAGGTGGCGAAGATGAACAAGCTCACCAACAAGGCGAGGCCTGCCCGGAATCCATATTCCTGCGCCCGGGGTGAGATCGGACGCCCCCGCACCGCCTCGGCGAGGTAGAACAGCAGGTGCCCCCCATCGAGCAGGGGGATGGGGATAAGATTGATGAGACCGAGATTGACCGACAGCACGGCGATGAATGAAACGAGGCTGGCCAAGCCCAGCTCGGCTACCTGCCCCGAGAGCTGGGCAATCCGCAATGGTCCGCCGATGTCGTCGGTGCCGCGGCGGCCCGTTATCATCTGCGACACGCCCACAACCGTTTGGGCGGTAACATCCCAGGTCTGAACGGCGCCGTCCCTAATGGCTTCAAGCGGGGGCACGCGCACGAAGGCGGTGTTGCTGCCGCGAACACCCATGACACCGACGCGCCGCCCTCCGCTCACCTCCGTTTCGGTGACGATCTGCAGATCGCGATCTTGGCCATCACGCAAAACGCGTACCGTTAACGGCTCCCCAGGGCGCGCCGATACCATCCGCTGCACGTCTTCGAAGCTGTCGACGTGGGCCCCATTGATCGCCTCGATCTGATCCCCAGGAGCGAAGCCAGCGTGGGCGGCGGCGGAGTTGGTGCGTACCTCACTCACCACCGGAACGGCAGGCTTCCCCGCAATCGCGAACAGGCCGGTAAACAGAACCATCGCGAGCACGAAGTTCGCTGCCGGTCCCGCGGCGACGATGATCATCCGGGAGAGCACCGGCTTTTCGTGGAAGGTGCGGCCCGGAATCCAAGTCGCGCGCACCTTCGCTGGCACGTCTTGCGGCCGCTCTTGACCGTGTAGCTTCACGTAGCCGCCCAGCGGAATCCAGGCCAATTTCCAAATTGTTCCAGACCGGTCGGTCCAACTGGCCAGCGCCTGGCCGAAGCCGATTGAAAAGGCTTCAACGTGCACCCCGCGCCAGCGCGCCGCGAGATAGTGCCCGAGCTCATGAATAAAAACGAGCACGCCCAGAACCACGAGGAAAGCAAGGCCGGAGCGCAAGATTTCAGGAACAGCAGTGAACACGATGACTCTTTCGAAGCTAATGATAGAGGACGGTCTTCATATGGCGAGCGTCCGCGTTACGCGCTCGGCTTCGCGTCTGGCTGCGCCATCTAGAGCGACGACGTCATCCAGGGTGTCAGCCGGCGGTGCTCCCAGCCGGTCGAGAACTCTCGCCACGGTGTCGGCCACCTCCAAGAACCCGATCCGCCGTTGCAGAAAAGCAGCGACGGCCACTTCGTTTGCGGCGCTAAGGATAGCTGGCGCGCCGCCGCCCGCGCGCAAGGCCTCCCGGGCAAGTGAAAGGGCGGGAAAACGGTCGTTGTCCGGCTCGGCGAAATCGAGCCGGGCGAGTTGGGCTAAATCGAGCCGGGGCGAGGGTGTCCGCATCCGCTCGGGCCAAGCCAAGGTGTGGGCGATCGGAATCCGCATATCAGGGCATCCGAGCTGCGCCAGCACACTACCGTCCTGATAACAGACCATTCCATGCACCACCGATTGCGGGTGGACGACAACCTCCACCTGCCCCTCATCTAAACCAAAGAGCCTTGCCGCCTCGATAACTTCGAGACCTTTATTCATGAGGGTCGCGCTATCGATGCTGATTTTGGCCCCCATCGACCAAACGGGATGGCGAAGCGCAGTCTCCGGGGTCGCGGTGGCCATCTCCTCCCGGCTCGCTAAGCGAAATGGGCCTCCCGAGGCAGTCAGCACAATTTTTTCGACTGCGCCGCGATTACCGTCGGCGAGGCCCTGAAAGATGGCGTTATGCTCCGAGTCGACCGGCAGCAAGATTGCGCCTGATGCCTCTACCGCTCGCAGCATCACGTGACCAGCACAGACAAGAGCCTCTTTGTTCGCTAACGCTACGCACTGCCCCCGGCGGATGGCAGCGAGGGTTGGAGCGAGCCCGGCAGCCCCTGTGATGGCGGCCATAGTCCAATCCGCTTCCAAACCAGCCGCCGCGATGACCTGCTCGGGGCCGCATGCAGAGGCAATCCCAGTTCCAGCCAGCGCTGCCGCCAAGTCTCCGCCTGCATTCGAATCACAGATAACGGCCAACTCCGCATTGAGGGAGATCGCCTGTTCTGCGAGCAACGCTGTCTTTCGTCCGCCAACCAAGGCGCGGACCCGGAAGCGCTCAGGGGCGGCCGCAAGCAATTCGATGGTTTGGGTGCCGACGCTGCCCGTGCTACCCAGTACCGTAACGGTTTTCACTGCCACAGCAATACTCCGGGTCCGAGGACCAGCGCTTGCAACGCCGCGACGGGGGCCGCCGCGAGCACGCCATCGAGCCGATCGAGAAGCCCCCCATGGCCGGGTATGAGCCGGCTCGAATCCTTCACGCCAAAGCGACGCTTGACAAAGCTCTCGAACAGGTCGCCGGCTTGCGCAATGATCGCCAGCACGGCCGCGACCGCGGCAATACGCCCCGGGTCACTCGCAGGACCGAACGTCCCGAGGACCAGGCCGGCCAAGATCGCCAGCAGCACCCCGCCCGCCGCCCCAGCCCAGGTCTTTCCCGGCGAAATCCGCGGGGCCAGCCGAGGACCACCGAGAAGGCGGCCGAATACATACCCGCCGCTATCGGTCGCCCATACGACGAGCACCAGAAAAAGTGCGTTGAGCCTGCCAGCGAGGCTATCGGCGCGCAACCAAACCAAAGCCAGGCTCGTCAAGCCCACATAGGCTATTCCCGCTAAGGTGAGCAGCACGCGGGACATCCGTAGCCGCGGGGTAGCCGCGACACAGAGCTGAACCCATTCGAATGCTACCCCTATGGCCCCAATCGTTACCAGCAGCAACCAGGCCGGGTTGCCGAGCCAAAGGCAAAGCAATGCCAAAGGGCCCAGCACCGATGCCGACAGGAAACGGGTACGCAAATCGGTCCAGCGGCGGCGTTCGCTCACCGGCTTATGCTCAGCGGCGGGCTTAGGATCAGCTAGGCCGAGTGCCAAAGCGCCGCTCCCGCCTCGCGTACTCAGCGAGGGCCTGATTGAAGTGCGCGCCGCTGAAATCCGGCCAAAGCACATCTAGGAACACAAGCTCAGCGTAGGCGGCCTGCCAAAGGAGAAAATTCGAGAGGCGCTGCTCACCGCTGGTGCGGATGACGAGATCGGGATCGGGCATGCCGGCGGTAAACAGGAACTGCTCGAAAAGGTGCTCGTCGAGCCTGGCCGGGTCAAGCCGACCCTCACGCGCCGCTACTGCGGCCGTCCGTGCGGCAGAGACGATTTCCGCCCGCGAACCGTAGGACAACGCGACAATCAGATTTAGCCGCGCATTGCCAGCCGTGCGCCGCTCGGCCTCCCGCAGCGCCTCGCAAATATCGGGATCGAACCGCTCCCGGTCCCCAATCACACGCAAACGCACCCCATTTGCGTGCAGCTCCTGGATTTCGGTGCGAAGATAGTGGCGTAGCAAGCCGGTCAGATCGAGAACCTCACCCGGCGGGCGGCGCCAATTCTCACTGCTGAAGGCATACAGCGTAAGCCAGCTCACCCCAGCCCGGATCGAAGCCTCGACCGATCTTCTTACCGCCCGGGCTCCTTCGCGATGGCCCGCAACGCGCGGAAGCCCATTCCGCTTAGCCCAGCGGCCGTTTCCGTCCATGATGATCGCGACATGGGCCGGGACAGAGGACGGTCCTCGCGCCTCCGTGGCAGGCTGCGTGGCCGCAGCGCTGCTCGCCTTGGTAATAACAGACATCGATGCCGCTTAGACCTGCCGGATGTCGCGTTCCTTATCGGCGAGCATGTCATCGATTCGCTTGATATGCCCGTCGGTCAGCTTCTGAACCTCCTCCGACCAATCTCGCGCGACATCATCGCCAATGTCGTGCTTCTTTTGAATTGCCTTAATCTGCTCCATTCCATCTCGGCGCACCCCGCGCACGGCAACCCGGGCGCCTTCCGCATAGCGAGCCGCCGCCTTTGCAAGCTCGGTCCGTCGCTCGGCCGTAAGCTGTGGAATCGGCACCCGCACGAGCTGTCCGTCTGAGGAGGGATTGAGCCCTAATCCTGCGTCGCGGATCGCCTTTTCCACTACGCCGACGAGGCTGCGATCCCAAACCTGGACGGTTATCATCCGCGGCTCAGGCACGCCAATCGTACCGACTTGCGTGATCGGCACTTCCGACCCGTAAGCCGCAACCCGGACAGGCTCGAGCAGGCCCGGACTGGCGCGCCCTGTGCGCAACCCGGCGAACTCGCGGCGCAGGGTCTCGAGCGCACCATCCATCCGCCGGGAGAGATCCTGCTTCAACTGATTGAGATCGGCCGCCACGGCGCGCCTCCTACTGTAATCGCTGCTCGAAGATCATCGTAAACCTCCCTTCGCCTCGCATCACCGCCCGAAAGGCGCCAGGCACACGGATGTTGAATACGGCGATTGGCAAGTTGTTCTCGCGCGCTAGGCTGATGGCGGCGGCGTCCATAACCGCTAGGTCACGCGATAGCACATCCAGATAGGTGAGCTGGTCATACCTTTCGGCCGAAGCGTTTTTGCGCGGGTCCGCCGAATAAACGCCATCCACCTGCGTGCCCTTGAGCAGCAGGTCGCAGTTCATCTCGGCCGCCCGGAGGGCCGCGGCAGTATCAGTCGTAAAGAAGGGATTGCCGGTACCTGCCGCGAAGATCACGACCCGGCCCTTTTCCATGTGCCGCTCGGCGCGACGCCTGATATACGGCTCGCACACGCTCGACATTGGGATCGCGGATTGAACCCGGGTCGGCGCCCCACATTTCTCGAGCGCATTCTGCATAGCCAGCGCGTTTATTACCGTCGCCAGCATTCCCATGTAGTCGGCCTGCGCCCGGTCCATGCCTTTGGCTGCGGCCGACACGCCACGGAAGATATTGCCGCCCCCGATTACCGAACAAACCTGCACCCCCATCCCGGCGACGTCGGCGATATCGGCGGCAATACGGGCTACCGTCTCCGTATCGAGGCCGTACTCGCGCGCGCCCATAAGAGCCTCGCCGGAAAGCTTCAATAAGACGCGCTTGTAGGCCGGCTGAGAGCGCATGCGCACCATTTCAGGGATAAGGGCGGCGCACCCTACCCTCCCGGAAGCTACCAGAACAAGTCACGAATCACACCGCAGCCCGAGGCAAGTGTCCCTTGAGCCCGATGGCTTGAGCGGAAACGTCGGAAAAGCCTAACCTGAATCGCGCCGTGAAAACGACCCTATCCTGATAGCTTCCACCCGGAGCCCTCACTGTGTAGGCTCCGCATCCTTGTCGAACCGTGCCGCGGCTGCCACTTCCGCGGCGAAATCCCCGCCCGTGGGCTTGTCGATGCCTTCTCCAAGCTGGAACCGGGCAAAGCCGGCGAGCTTGGCCCCCGCCTTTTCCAACACCGCTTTCACTCGGCTTTCGCCATCATGCACCCAAACCTGCTCGAGCAGCACGACCTCTTCATAGTATTTCCGGATCCGCCCCTCGACCATTTTCTGGACCACACCCTCGGGCTTGCCGGAGGCACGCGCCTGCTCGATCAGCACTGCCCGCTCGCGCTCGAGGGCAGCCGGGTCAACACCTGAGATGTCGAGCGCCTCCGGCCGCGAATGGGCAACATGCATCCCGACCTGGCGCCCCAGGGTCTCTAGGGCCTCAATTTCGCCAGCGCCCTCGATCGCGACCAGCACGCCAATCTTGCCCAGACCCGGCCGTAGCGTCGAATGCACATACGTCGCTACCACCCCCCGCTCGACCGAAAGCACGCGGGCACGCCGGAGCTGGATGTTCTCGCCGATTGTCGCGACCAGATGGGTCATCTGGTCGGCCACCGTGTGTACCGAATCGGGATAGTAAGCGGCCTTGATCGCCTCGATATTCTCCCCCGCATCAAGTGCCACCTTCGCCACGCACGCGACGAAGCTCTGAAAGCCCTCGTTGCGCGCTACGAAATCGGTTTCCGCGTTAACTTCCACCATGGCAGCCTTTCCGGGCGCCGAGACGACCCCGATCAACCCCTCCGCCGCGACCCGGCCCGATTTCTTCGCTGCCGCGGAGAGCCCTTTCTTGCGGAGCCAATCAACGGCCGCCTCCAGGCTCCCGCCGGCTTCGGTGAGGGCACGCTTGCAATCCATCATGCCCGCGCCAGTCTTCTCTCTTAGCTCCTTCACCAATGCTGCACTAATCTCTGCCATGGTGGTCTCCTGTAAAATGCTCTGTCAGGCCGCGCCCCGAAATCGAGTCGAGGGCACCATGAACGAGCGGGCCACTCACTCTTAGTGCGCGACGGTATGTCCTGCCGGTTCACGGGCCTCGGGGGCGACGGTGGGCAGCACCTCGGGCGGTAGATTTTCGGCAGCGCCCACATCCCGGCCCGACGCCGCCATCTCGGCGCTGATACCATCGAGCACCGCGCCGGCCACTAGGTCGCAGTAAAGCGTGATAGCCCGAATCGCGTCATCGTTTCCCGGAATGGGGTAAGTCACCCCCGTCGGATCAGAGTTGCTGTCGAGCACGGCGACAACGGGGATCCCGAGCTTGTTCGCCTCCTGAACAGCAAGCTTCTCCTTATTGGTGTCGATGATAAAGAGGATGTCGGGCAGCCCGCCCATGTCCTTGATGCCGCCCAATGCCCTTTCCAGGCCGTCGCGCCGCCGGGTAAGATCCAGCACCTCTTTCTTGGTCAGTCCCTGCGTGTCGCCGGCAAGCACATCCTCGATCTGGCGCAACCGCTTGATACTGCCGGTAATCGTCTTCCAATTGGTCAACATGCCACCCAGCCAGCGGTGATTCACGTAATACTGGCCGCACCGTTTGGCTGCGTCGGCGATATACTCCGCAGCGGCCCTTTTGGTGCCGACAAACAACACCCGGCCCCCGGCCGCGACCACGTCGCGGATGGCGCGCAGCGCGCGGTCAAGCATCGGCACCGTTTGCTGCAGGTCGATGATATGGACCTGGTTACGGACGCCAAATAGGAACGGCGCCATCCGTGGGTTCCATCGCCTTGTGTGGTGGCCAAAATGCACGCCCGCCTCCAACAATTGGCGCAGGCTGAAATCGGGCATAGCCATAGGGTGCTATCCTTCCGAGTGTCCGGTTCTGCCTCCGCAGGGCTGCGCCTTACGGCACCGGATCTGGTCTCCCAGGAAGGCACCCTGCGTGTGAATTTGCCGGCAACCCGCCGGCTGGCGCGATATGGCGGTAAATCAGAACCAGCGCAAGTCCGGAGAAGACCGCCCCTTGGTTGGCCCCTTGCCCCTGAACAGCCCTATGCGAAAGAGTCGCATGGCTTTATCAGGGGCGCGGGCCGGTACGTGTTTCAGGCCTCTTAAAGGGACGTCGCCAATGCCCCAGCCCTACACCGCGATTGGCCTGATCCCTACGGTTCGCGGCGTGCGCCGTCGCGAAGAGATCGGGCGCAATCTCGAGCACATCGCCCACCTGATCGCGGCCGCCTCCTGGCTCTCTGGCCTCGACCTTCCGGTGGGCCTCGTCACCGTGCCCGAGGGTGCTCTCCAGGGCTTCACGGACGAGGTGTTTGACCTCGATCATGTGACATACGCTCGCGAGGTGGCGATCGACATCCCCGGCCCCGAGACGCGCTTCCTCGGTGACCTCGCCCGCCAATACAACCTATTCATTATGGCCCAGGCCAAGGCGCGCCATGAGGCCTTTCCGGACCGCTTCTTCAACTTGGGTTTCGCAATCAACCGCGGCGGAGAGGTGGTCCTCAAGCACTACAAGCTTGCGACCCTCTACCCGGTGGAGCATTCGGTCACGCCGCACGATGTGTGGGACCGCTGGGTTGACCTGTACGGGCGCACGCTCGACGCCTTCTATCCCGTTGCGGACACGGAAATTGGGCGCCTCGCGGTGCTAATGGCCAACGAGGGCTCTTATCCGGAGAACGCACGCGGGCTGGCAATGAACGGCGCCGAAGTGGTCTATCGGGCCTCCTACCCGCACCCGCACACCGGCAACGAGTTCTTCGAGATCCAAAATCGCGCCCGCGCCCTGGATAACAACTTCTACGTCGTCGCTCCCAATCTGGGGACCTACTACCTCGATGCCACATCGGACCTCCCCATCGACACCTTCGGGGGGCGCTCGATGATCGTGGACTACAAGGGCCGCATCGTTGGCCGCCACGACTATGGCGCAGGCTCGTCCTACGTTGCGGGCACGATCGACATCGAGGCGTTGCGCGATCACCGGACCCGCGCGCAGTGGGACAACTGGATGAAAGACCTGCGCACCGAGGTTTACCAAACTATCTACGAACAGCCGATCTATCCGAAAAATCTTTACCTCGACCGTCCGCCCTACAACCACGCCGAGTTCCGCCGCGAGGTGATCGAGCCGCAGATCGCGGGCATGGTCGATCGCGGTGTCTGGGTGCGGCCTTCGGGTTATGGCCCATCCGCGCCGGAGCAGGTGAAAACCGGCGGGCAACGATGACCGATCGCGTGTTCGGGACAATGCCGCCAATTGAGGGCTGCGGCCTGAAGCCCTCATGCTCCAGCTCAGGAGGGTAGTGGATCATGGCGCGGACGAAATCACCCGAGACCATTGCCGCGGCAAACGGGATTGGGCTGGACCAGGGCCACGGCGCGGTCACGCCACCCATCTATCTCTCGAGCACCTTCGCCTTCGCCGGGTTCAAGCAAGCGCGGGAATATGATTATAGCCGGACGGCAAATCCGACCCGCAGCCTTCTCGCCGATACGCTCGCGAAGCTGGAAGGCGGCGCTGGCGCTGCCGTCGTCGCCAGCGGCATGGCCGCGGTTGACCTCGTACTCGCAACCCTTGCACCCGAAAGCTTCGTGATTGCCCCGCACGATTGCTATAGCGGCACCCAGCGTTTGTTGGCGGCTCGTGCCGCCAAACGCCAATTCGATGTCCTGTTTGTGGACCAGTCCAATCAAACCGCGTTCGGAGATGCGCTCGACCGACGTCCCGCGCTGGTGCTCATCGAAACACCCAGCAATCCGGTGATGCGGATCATCGATATCCGTGCGGTCGCGGTTCGCGCTAAGGCTGCAGGGGCGAAGGTTGCAGTTGATAACACCTTCTTATCGCCGGCCCTGCAGCGCCCGATTTCGCTGGGTGCAGATTTCGTGATCCACTCCACCACCAAATATTTGAACGGTCATTCCGACGCAGTCGGCGGCGCAGTGATCGCTTCCGATCCGGCGGATGCCGAGCAGCTTGCCTTTTGGTCCAACGCGACCGGCGTTTGCGGATCGCCCTTCGACGCGTATCTCACGCTTAGGGGGTTGCGCACCCTGTTCCCGCGTATGGCCTATCAGGAACGCACAGCCGCTTGCATCGTCGCTTACCTTGAGCGCCACCCGAAGGTAGCAGCCGTCCATTATCCCGGGTTAGGCTCGCATCCGGGCCATGAGATCGCCCGGGCGCAGCAAACTGGCTTCGGTGCGATGCTAGGTTTTGAGTTGGCCGGCGGCGTTGATGACGTCCGCCGCTTCGTCGAAGCCGTCGAGGGATTTACACTCGCCGAATCGCTGGGCGGGATCGAGAGCCTGATTGCCCACCCGGCCACGATGACCCACGCGAGCATGAGCGAGGAGGCGCGCCGGGTTGCCGGAATCAGTGACTCCTTGCTGCGGCTCTCGGTGGGGCTTGAGAACGCGGAGGACCTCTTGGCTGGGCTTGAGGTCGGCTTTTCGGCTCTTTGAAGCTTCCAGGTTGCACGACCTTGTCCGGGGGTCATGCGTTTGGAACCAGGACGGATTGTACCACTCTGGCCGCGTGAAGATTGGCATCCCCGATGAGTCGCGTTGGTGGCGGGCTTTCCCATGTGCCTGAGAGCCGCCCTAATTAAGGCGTTCAGCCCGATACCGAGATGCTCCCGGTAAGCGGATCACGAATCAGCTTTGGGGCACCTAAGTACGCGGAGCATTACCAAGCCAGCGCCGAGCACCAACAGCGGCTCGGGCTCGGGCACTGGCGATGCTGAGTCCAGCCCGTTCGTTGGTTCCATGCGCACCAGGTAACTTCCCCTTTGCGGGTTACGGAAATCGAAGGAATTCGTATCCTGATCATACGCCCCAGCGAGCGCCGTACCCCCGGCATTCAGCTCGGTAAAAAAGTGAGTGAGAAGCACGAGATCGCTGCCTATCGGAAGCATCCCGTACTGCTGCACGCTGTTAGGAACTGTCGATCCGAAGAGATTGATGAAGTTCATCGTTGCATCCAAGGGCAGGTCCACAAAGCAGCAGATGTCTGTGCGTCCGAAGACCTCATTGATGAGCCCGCTGAACTCCGCCCTGGTCGCGTAACGGAACCCTGAGAACGTGCCGCCGGCGCCGAGCTGGGCTAGAACCTGATTAGCCGAAAGCCCCTGGGAGAAGGTAACCTTCAGCCACTCCAGGCCGGTATTCGTGTCAAGTGTGCCAGAATCGGCGCCAAACTGCGGGTCGCTTGTCTGAATAAGGGTGGCTTTCGCCGATGGGTTCGCTAATACGCTTAGCGCCAAACTGATTACGGAAACCCCTGCCTTCCAGCCTGCCATCACTGCCCCCGTTCCTTTTGGCAGCTCCCAGAATTATCTTCTGCACGCAACAATAGCAAGTCACACGAGCATCCATGTCGGTATTGGTGCGCCAAGGGAAACCGAGGTCTTTTTGGAAAAAAATGCAATCGTGTCCAAAATTTGCGAGAGCGACATTGCCTTTGGCGCAATGTCCGCGCGCGAGCCCCGGCGAGCCTTCTCGCCTTCTATGCGGCAAAGGATCGATCTGCCTGGACTTTATGCCAATGCCGGCCGGACATTACCGGAAACTATCGATAGCCAGCCCCCTTAACTGTGGCGCAGCACTGCCCAATGACCCTCGACGCGCGGCTCGCGATACGGCTCGCGATAACGACTCCAATATGGGATTGAGCTGACTAAACCTTGCCTACCCAAGCACGTGCGTAAGCTCCTCCGCCGCCCCTAGGGCGCGCCACACGGCCTCAGGTGTCGCCGGCATGTCGAGTTGCGTCACACCCTCCTCATGCAGCGCATCGATGATGGCGTTCATCACCGCCGGCGGGCTGCCGACCGCACCGGCCTCGCCCGCCCCCTTAACCCCGAGCGGGTTGGTTCCGCACGGAACCTCAATGAGCTCCACTTCGATATCCGGCAAATCGGCGGCCCGTGGCAGAGCGTAATCCATGAAGGTTCCAGAAACGAGCTGACCAGAGTCGCGGTCGTAAACCGTATGCTCCAGCACCGCTTGGCCAATGCCCTGTGCCACGCCGCCATGCACCTGGCCGCAAACGATCATCGGATTGACCACCTTGCCCACATCGTCGGTCACGCTGTAGCGCACGATCTCAATGGTTCCAGTTTCCGGGTCCACCTCCACCTCGGCGATGTGGCAGCCATTCGGGAAGGTGTGGGCATCGATACTAGCAACCTCGGCGGTATCGAGGATGGTGACGGCCTGGCCCTCAGCGGCCCGGCGCCGCTGCCCGGCCGCAAGCGTCAGGATATCGATGCTGCGATCGGTACCAACGATCGAAAACCGCCCCGAATCGAAGGCAATATCGGCGGGAGAGGCTTCCAGCGCCTCCGATGCGGCCTTCTTGCCTTTTTCGATAACGCTTGCCGCGGTAAGCAGAATTGCCTGGCCTTCCGAATAGAGGCTGCGCGCCCCGCCAGTTCCTCCGCCCTCCGGGATCGTATCGGTATCGCCCTGGCGGATGCGGATCTTCTCGCCATCGACGCCGAGCCGATCCGCAGTGAGCTGCACGTATGCCGTCTCATGCCCCTGACCCGTGGATTGGGTTCCCACGTAAACATCGACGAACCCATCCTCGGCGAACCGGATTTCCGCGCGCTCGGTCGGACCGCCCCCCGTCGCCTCGAGGTAATAGGCCATGCCGATCCCGCGCAGCTTCCCGCGCCGTTTCGCCTCGGCACGCCGGGCAGGGAAGCCGGCCCAATCCATGTGCCGGCACGCCGCATCCAAAACGGTCGCGAAATCACCGCTGTCATAGAGCTTGCCCACCGGCGTGCGATGCGGCATCGCAGAAGGGGGAATCACATTGCGGCGCCGCAACTCAGCCCGGTCAATGCGAAGGTCGCGCGCCGCCGAATCGATCACGCGCTCGACCATGTAGTTGCTCTCGGGCCGGCCGGCGCCCCGATAGGCATCGACCGGCACTGTGTTGGTGAACACGCCAATCACATGCGCGTGGATCGATTGGAACCAGTAGACCCCGCCGAGCACGCCTGTTCCGGCGATGGTCGGGATTAGCGGCGCGTATGTGGAAAGATAGGCGCCCATATTGGCCGTATCATGGGTCCGCAAGGCGAGAAACTTGCCATCCTTATCCGTGGCCAGTTCCACCAATGTCACGTGATCGCGCCCATGCGTATCGGCGAGAAACGCTTCGCTTCGTTCACTGACCCATTTCACCGGGGCCCCGAGCTTGCGGCTGGCATAGCAGGTGAGCACATGCTCGGCGTAGAGAAATAGTTTCATGCCAAAGCCACCGCCCACATCGGGGGTCACGACCCGGAAGTTTTCCGGATCGGTGTGGAAAACGGCTTGGCCCAGCAGCGTCTTGAGCACCCAGCCGCCCTGGGTGTTTGTGTACAACGTCCAGCGGCCCGAACCCGCATCGTAATCGGCGAGCGCCGCCCGTGCCTCCATCGAAGACACGATGATCCGGTTGTTTACCACCCTGACCTGGGTGACATGCGCCGCTCGGGCAAACAGCGCATCGGTATTTTGTTTGTCCCCAATCTCCCAGTCGAAGCAGATGTTCTTTGGAATATCAGGCCAGACAAGTGGCGCGCCTTCGTTGGCCGCGGAGCTTAAATCGGTAATGGCAGGCTGGATGTCGTAATCGACCATTACCGCCTCTGCGCCATCACGCGCGGCCTTCATGCTCTCCGCAACGATGAACGCCACCGGGTCGCCAACATGCCGGACCGCGCCATCGGCGAGTACGGGGTGGGGCGGCGCAGCCCGGTCCGTGCCGTCGCGATTCTTGAGCGGGATCGCACAGGGGAGCCCGCCAATTCCATCGGCGTTGATGTCCGCGCCTGTGTAAATGGCGCGCACCCCGCTGACCGCTTTGGCAGAGTCTGTATCGATCGCATTGATTTTCGCGGCCGCGTGGGGGCTACGAAGGACCACACCGTAAAGCGTGCCGGGCAACGTGATATCATCGGTATACCGCCCCGCCCCTTTCAGCAGGCGAGGATCCTCCACGCGGCGGACTGGCTGGGCGAGACCGAATTTCGTCATATGTGCCTCCCGGGGACGCGTACCTGGCGGGTCGTTTAAGCATGCACGGTATGGCCGCGGCGGACCGAGTGCAATCCTCGGACCGCCGTTCCCATCCCGTTTCACGGATCGAGGGCGTACGAGCACCCGCATGGGCGCAATTTGCAATAGTTTTAGACCAGCACTTGACCAGCGAGGCGAGATGGGGCTCGAACGGCAATTCTCGCCCTCGTTTAAGCTCCGGCACGGGCACCTAGAACCCGTGAGCCTTAACGTGCTCTAGCGGTCTGCTGAAAAGAGAAGGCCAGGGCTCCACCCTGGACCCGTCATGCGGGGACCATGCTGTTCGCATGACGGGGCCAAAAGGCTCCAGACCCCACCCACTAAGTGATTGGATTGCAAAGGCTCTGCCTTTGCTGGGGTCCAGGGGCAAAGCCCCTGGCCTTCTTGGTTCCAGGAGCGCGTGACCGGGTTCCCATCGCGCTAGCGCGATGGGGCCCGATGATGCTCCCAAAACAAAGAGTGAGGCCAGTTTCAGGCTGCACAGTCAGCCTGAAACTGGTCTAATGGATCGTCTGAGCTCGATGATCGCCAGAGGAGGGTAAATTGCACAACGACCGTAGCATGAGCGAATCTATTATCTTACTCGCATTCGAAGACTCCAGCTATGCCGATGCGAACTTACTTGCAGCTGATCTGGAAGAGGTAATCAACCGAGAAATGACCCGTGTTCGTTCGCCGGCAAGAGCGGAGATCCGCCGGACGAGACCGGAGGCCCAGGATTTCGGAACAATTGTTGCCTTAATCCTCGGCAGCGGAGCCGTGGTTGAGCTGGCGAAGGCCCTGCACGCCTGGCTCTGCCGTAGCAATCGGGGCCGCGTGGTTTTAAGGACTGAGACAGGGGAGTTGCTTGCCACTAACCTCGAAAGCAAGGATGTGCCAGCGATCGTCGCTGCTCTAAGTGGCAAGGAGAAATAACACAACGGCGATGATCGCTCATCCGAATATGGCGTGGCTGCGGTGGTGATGGGCGCGGCTGAATGGCCGCATTACCGCACACTAACAGCCTCTCCTGCCTTTCAGAATTCGGCGCAGCGCTTTATTCATTACATAGTACAGCCACCGCCGCAGGGCATTGGGGTAGCGGACCGCAATCTGCTCAACCTTTTTGGCGATCCCAGATCTCCGGCTGACCTCATTTCATGCATTGCAGATTTCCTAGCAAGGATTTCCTCCGAGCCCGGGGTGACTGATGTCATCCTTTATTATACTGGCCACGCTAGCTTTACGGAGGAACGGCGGTACTTTCTCGCGCTCCAGAGTACGCGTAAGGGATTTGCGGAGGAAACAGGATTACGTCTGCGGTCTCTCGCCCGGGCCGCGCAACGTTCGGCCCCGAACCTGCGGCATGTGTTCATTCTGGACTGCTGCTTCGCAGCCGCAGCTGCGGCCGAGATGATGCAGGCCGACGCGATCACCGTCATGACTGAAGCAATGTACGATGTCATGCCGGAGCAGGGGTCTGCTCTTTTGTGCGCCTGTTCTGCACATGACGTCGCCATCGCCCGTGAAGGCGAAGCATATACGATGTTCAGTGGCGCACTTATGGATGTTCTGGAGCAGGGCGACGAAAAAAGGGGCGAGCGACTTACACTCGCCGAGGTCGGGTATCTCACGACGACGCGAATACGGAACCGCTGGAAAGATGAGAGCGTCCGCCCCGAGGTGCATTACCCCGACCAGAGTCGTGGCAGTTTGGCCGTACTGCCACTGTTTCCGAACCCCGCCTTCTCAACGCCCCGGGACCGTCTCCAAGCCGGTACAGGTTCGGTCCGTGCTCACGAACAGCAAATCCGGCCGAGGCTGATCCGAGCGGCAGTGATCTTGAGCGTGTTACGGTAATCGGAGCGGGACTGTACGGAACCTTCTGGGTATTAGGTAGCAAACCGCCAGCCCCAGGGTCGAGCGACGGAACTCCGCCTTCGGCTTCGCCCCAGGCTGTTGCCGTGGCTTGGAACCGTGCGGGCTTATGGGTCGCCCGTAGTGGCCCCGCCCTCAATCAGGTATCCTTGAACGCGCTCGAAGAGTGTAACCGCTCATTCGGCAATT
>JAFAHH010001015.1 GCA_019237355.1 Acetobacteraceae bacterium
GCGATCCCTCCAAAGTGCCCTTGCAGGGCGTTGATGTAGCGATGGAGTGCACCGGCCTATTCACCAAACGGGATGCGGCGGCACAGCTCATGACCGCTGGAGCGCGCAAAGTGCTCGTCTCAGTGCCCGCCGACGGTGTGGATGCCACCATAGTGTATGGGGTTAATCATAAAACGCTGACGCCGGAGATGACCGTGATCTCCAACGCTTCCTGTACCACGAATTGCCTTGCTCCGATGGCTAAGGTGCTGCACGAGGCGTTTGGGGTGGAGCGCGGTTATATGGTTACGATCCATTCCTATACGGGAGACCAGCGCACGGTCGATACATTACACAAAGATTTGCATCGAGCGCGGGCTGCCGCGGTTTCGATGATCCCGACCACCACCGGGGCTGCCCGGGCGGTTGGATTGGTGTTGCCCGAGCTCAAGGGTAAGCTTGACGGCACGGCGATCCGCGTGCCGACGCCAAATGTCTCATTGGTTTCGTTGGATGTCTCTCTTAAGAGAGGGGCAACTGCGGAGGAGATCAATGCCGCGTTCAAGCAGGCCGCCGAAGGCGAGTTGCGCGGCATCCTTGACTACAATACCGAGAAGCTGGTGAGCGTCGATTTCAATCATATCTCGGCCTCTTGCACGTTCGATGCGACCCAGACGGCCGTCGTGGACGGTGCGCTGACCCGGGTAATGGGCTGGTACGACAATGAGTGGGGCTTTTCCAACCGAATGGCCGACGTGGCCGCGCTGTTCGGTAGGCTTTAAGCCTATGGCGCTTCGCACCCTCGATGGGGTGGATGTGAAAGGGAAGCGCGTGCTGTTGCGCGCCGACCTTAACGTACCCATGAAGGGCGGACGCGTGACCGATCTCATGCGCCTCGAGCGGCTGACCCCAACCATCCGCGAACTCTCAAGCAAAGGCGCAAAAGTTCTCATTTGTAGCCATCTCGGACGGCCGCGCGGCAAGCGCGTGCCCGAGATGTCGCTCGCCCCAGTGGCCCTCGCCTTGGGAGAGGTGCTTGGACGCAAGGTCCGCTTTGCCGAGGATTGCATTGGTATCCCTGCCCAGCAGGCGATCGATTTGCTCGGCCAGGGCGATGTCGTGGTGCTGGAGAATACCCGGTTTCACCCCGGGGAGCAGGCGAATGAGCCTGCTTTCGGCGCCGCACTCGCCAGACTGGCCGAGCTCTACGTGAACGACGCATTCTCAGCCGCCCATCGCGCCCATGCCAGCACGGAAGGGGTTGCGCATTTGCTACCAGCCTATGCCGGCCGGCTGATGCAAGCTGAGCTGGAGGCTCTTCATGCGGCGCTTGACAATCCGGTGCGTCCGGTTGCGGCCATGGTGGGCGGCGCGAAGATCTCTACCAAGCTTGAGTTGCTGGGCCACCTCGTCGAGCGCGTCGACGCCTTGGTGATCGGCGGCGCGATGGCAAACACCTTCCTGGCAGCGCAAGGCATTACGGTCGGTAAATCGCTGCAGGAAGCTGGGATGCACCAGACTGCGCGCGACATTCTGGACCACGCGCAGGCGCAGCGGTGTGAAATCTTGCTCCCCATGGATGTCGTCGTTGCGGCCGAGCTCAAGCCGGGTGTGGCGGCGCAGGTCGCCGATGCGAATGCGATCCCAGCCGGGTCCATGGCCTTGGACATTGGGCCGTTAACCGTGCGCGCGACCACCGGACGGCTTGGAGCATGGAAGACTCTCGTATGGAACGGCCCGCTCGGCGCTTTTGAAGTACCGCCGTTCAATGAGGGCACCGTTGCCGTGGCGAAGGCCGTGGCGGCCGCGACTGCGGCCGGGCAGCTTAGAAGCATCGCCGGAGGCGGCGATACGGTTGCGGCACTCCAGCAGGCGGGAGTACTCGACCGGCTGAGCTATGTTTCTACTGCCGGCGGTGCGTTTCTGGAATGGATGGAAGGCAAGACTTTGCCAGGTGTGGCGGCACTGGAGGCTTCCAGTATAGCTGCATGACCTCCGGGCGCCGTCCTGGCGCAGACATAGCCGGACAGGAACCTCTCGGAGCCGCGGGTCTTGATACTCGAAATGAGTATCAAAGCCAGACGGAGCTGGCTGACGAGCTTGCAAAAACGAGGGTTGCTCGCGGGCACGATCGCGCTCGCAGTAGGGGGAGGGCGCTCCTTACGCGCAAGCCCGCCCAGCTAACGTACCATTCATCTGGCGAACAATCGCAGGTACCAGTCTGAATCTCTCAGAAAATTCCTATCAGACGATCACGCCTCCCTTTCCCATTGCCCTAGGCGGAGGCTCTGAGACAACAGTTTACGTGGACAGCAATGGCAAGCTCAATTTCAGCGCGCTCATAGAAAGCGATCCCAATAACGTATCTCTCCCCCGGCCAGACCAGGTCTATAACTTCATGGTTGCACCATTCTGGGACCGCTTAAAGCCCATCCCAAATACGGCACAAAACGTGTTCCTAGCTGTAACAGGAGCCGCACCGCACCGGGAATTGGTCGCGGAATCGCGCAATGTGCCGCGCGGGAACGGGTGCACGGACCCTGCCGCGAACGTCACTTTTCAAGTGGTGTTCTTCGAGGGAAGCAGCGATGTACTCTTCAATTATGCCCATACCGCCTTCGGAGGGGCTCCAGCCTGTGCGGCAGGCGATAACGGCGCCTCGGCGACGGTCGGCATTGAGCTCAGGTGGCCGAGCGCCGCGCTACGCGGCACGCTCATCCCCAACCCACCGCAGCAGATCCTCCAGCCGGTCCGCCTCCGCCGCGGGTTTGTCGCGGCGGATCCGGGCGACACGGGGGAAGCGCACGGCCACGCCCGATTTATGCCGGGTCGAGCGTTGCGCCGCATCGAAGGCGATCTCGAGGACCAGCGACTTCTCCACCTCCCGCACCGGGCCGAATCGCGCCACGGTGTGGTTACGCACCCAACGATCGAGCCAGATTAGCTCCTGGTCGGTGAAACCCGAATACGCCTTCGCGACTGGAACCAGTTCGTCGCCGTTCCAAAGGCCAAATGTATAATCGGAGTAATAACTGCTGCGCTTCCCATGGCCGCGCTGCGCGTACATCATCACGGCATCAATTGTGAGCGGGTCGCGCTTCCATTTCCACCACAGCCCCTTCGGCCGGCCAGGCACATACGGGCTATCGGCCCGCTTTAGGATGAGCCCCTCGATCGCGGCCGCCCGGGCGTTGGCCCGGCGCTCGGCCAGCTCCGGCAAGCTGTGGAATGCGATCATTTCCGATAAATCCATTCGCGCCGGCTGCACGCGCGCATACCATGCTTCCAAGCGGGCGCGGCGAGCATCGAAGGGCAGAGGCCGCATATCTTCGCTACGGTCGAACAGAATATCGTAAAGCCGCACGGCAGCCGGAAAGTCGCGCATCATCCTCGGGCTTACAGCCTTCCGGTTCAGCCGCTGCTGCAAATCGGCAAAGGGTGCGACGGCGCCATCGCGCATCACCAGCAGTTCCCCATCCAGCACAGCCTCGAAATTCATGGCCGCCACGATCTCGGGAAAGGCGCTCGATATATCATCGGCGCCGCGCGAGTAGAGCCGCCGCCCGCCTCTGGTGGAAACAAGCTGGACCCGAATGCCGTCCCATTTCCACTCGGCCCGGAAGGCGGTGGCATCCAGGCCCTCGAGATCGGCCGGCTCAAGCGGATGCGCTAGCATCAACGGCCGGAATACCGGCGCGTCAGCCGGGTCGGGTTTGGGCCCGCGGCTTTCGATCCAGGCGAAGAGACGTTCGTAAGGCGGCTCCAGCCCATGCCACACTTCTTCAATTTCATCCGGCCCAATCCGTCCGCCGGTCATCTCGGAAAGCGCGATCTTGGCCAGGCGCGCCGAAGCCCCTACCCGCAGGCCCCCGGTGATCAGCTTCAGCAGGGCGAGCCGCACGGGAGGCTCCGACGCATCCAGCCACCCGGCCACAATCGCCGGCAGATCGGATTTTGCCGCCGTCTGCAATGCCGAGTTCACCTCAGGCAAGGAAGGGGGCCCGGCATCGTTGGAAGCCGAAGGCCACATCAGGGCCACCGTTTCAGCCAGATCGCCGACGTAATCATATGACCACGCGAACAGCACGGGATCGGTGCGGGCATGCGCCAAATCCCGGATGAGGCTAGGTTTGGCCGTCGCAAAGGAAAGTTCACCCGTGATCGCCGCAAGCCCAATCCCACGATCCGGATCAGGCTGAGTTTCGAAATAGCGACGGAGCAGTGCGATCTTCGCATTCCGGCTGGGGGTGAACACCAAACGCTCAAGCAGCTCAGCAAAGGCGATCATGGTGCTTGATCGGATGTTTCGGCTTGAGCCCCTACTTCTTCGACCGAGACACCTTCATCGTCCTCATCGCCGTAGCCAACCAGCCGCAGCGCCCGGCCGCGCAATCCTCGCTGGGCACAAGCATGAATAAGGGCCTCCTCGCGCCCATGCGTCACCCAGACCTCCGGTGCGCCAGTCTCATCCACGGTCCGGTTCAGTTCGCCCCAGTCCGCGTGATCGGAAATGACCAGCGGGAGTTCCACACCCCTTGATTTGGCGCGCTGGCGCACCCGCATCCAGCCCGAGGCCAGCGCCACCACCGGGTCCACCAGGCGCCGCGCCCACCGGTCTTGAATGGCGCCGGGTGGGGCGAGCACGATTGCGCCCTGGAGCGCATCGCGAGCCGCGACCGTCGCAGGCCGAAGCTCGCCCAGGGCAATGCTATGTGCTTCGTAAACCCGGCATAGCGGGAACAAAGCACCATGCATGTAGATGGGCTTGTCCCACCCGGCGGCGCGCAAAAGCGCGATCAGGCGCTGGCATTTGCCCAAAACATAGCATCCGACCACATGGGTGCGCTCGGGAAACAAGGCAAGGCTAGCAAGCAACCGCTCGGTCTCGTGTTCTGGCTTGGGGTGGCAGAATACGGGCAGCGCGAAGGTTGCTTCCGTTACGAACAGGTCGCACGCGGTCAGAGCAAAAGCTTCGCAGGTAGGGTCGGGGCAGCGCTTATAATCGCCGCTCACCACCACCCGGCAGCCCGCATATTCCATCACCACCTGGGCGCTGCCCAACACGTGCCCAGCCGGTTCGAGCCAGACCCGCACCCCACCGATAGTGATCGCCTCGCCCCAGGGTAGCGGCTGCTGGCTCCCGCCCGCCCGGTCTTCGCCGAGCCGCGCCCGCATGAGGGCAAGGGTGGCTGGGCTCGCCAGAACCGCTCGATGGCCCGGCCGCGCATGATCCGAATGCGCGTGGGTGATGATCGCCCGGTCGACTGGCCGGGTGGGATCGATGAAAAACCCGCCTGGTTCGCAAAATAATCCGTACGGAAACGGCTTCAGCCAGGTCTCAGGACGAAGCATGCCCTATGGTTGCGGGAAGACCGGCTTGCGCTTCTCCAGATGAGAAGCGAGCCCTTCCTGCACCTCCGGCCCGCTGAAACCTATGAACTCGAGCGCGAGGGAGGCGTCGAATGCCGGTCCCATCTGCCGGAGCCAGTTGTTGAGCGCATATTTCGTCCAGCGGATCGCGGTTTGTGCGCCTTCAGCGAGCCGGGCGGCCACTTCCACCGATTTGGCGTCGAGATCGCGATCATTCACAGCCAGGCTCACCAAACCGATACGCTCCGCCTCCTCGCCGCTGACCGGCTGGCAAAGCAACAGATAGTATTTGGCCCGGGCCATGCCGCAGAGAAGGGGCCAGATGATCGCCGCGTGGTCTCCGGCGGCGACACCGAGACGGGTATGCCCGTCGATGATGCGGCACTCCTTGGCGGCAATCGAGATGTCGGCGAGAAGTCCCGCCACCAGCCCGGCACCCACGGCCACTCCGCGCATGGCACTTACTATGGGCTTGGAGCAATTTATCACATTGTATACAAAATCTTTGGCTTCCTTCCAGACCCGGACGCGCGTTGCGAAATCGGCGATCATTTCCTTGATCATGGTGAAATCGCCGCCGGCCGAGAAATTGCTTCCCATACCAGTCAGAATAGCCGCATGAACGCCCGAATCGGCATCGATCTGCCGCCAAACATCGGCTAGTTCCCGGTGCAGCGCCGCATCCGCGACATTCATCGGTCCGTTATCCATGGTCACGCGGAGCACCTTTGGATGGGGCCAATCAAAGCGGAGGCGGGTGTAGCGGGCGTAAGCGTCGTTGGCGTTCATGCGCATTGCTTCCGGGCAAAGAGGGAGAGGGGGGCCTGGAGGCTGATCTTGCCGGGAAGCTTCGCGGGCGGGCAACATCCGCCTCGCGACCAAAGAAGGGGAAGCGGAAATGGCACAGCTCACCGGGAAAGTCGCTTGGGTAACGGGCGCAGGCAGCGGCATTGGCGAAGCCTCGGCGCTTGCGCTGGCCTCGGAAGGGGCGGCTGTGGTGCTGACCGGGCGGCGCACCGAGGCTCTCGAGACCGTGCGGGCTAAAATCGAATCCAAGGGTGGTTCGGCCCATGTGCAAGCTGGCGATCTGATGCAGAGCGCAACGGCGCAGCGCATCGCGGCCTGGATTCAGCAGACGCTCGGCCGGCTGGATATTCTGGTGAACAATGCGGGGCTGAACATTGGGCAACGCGCATGGGGCGAGTTAACATTCGAGGGCGCGGACCATGTGCTCGGGGCTAATCTAAACAATCCGTTTTATTGCGTTATTGCCGCCTTGCCGCTGATGCGCGCGCAGAGGGGCGGGGTTATGATCCACACCGCGAGTTGGGCGGGCCGCTATTCCAGTGCGTTAACGGGACCCGCTTACAATGCGGCAAAGCATGGCGTGGTGGCGATGAGCGAGACCATCAACATGACCGAATGCGTGCATGGCATTCGGTCTTGCGCCCTTTGCCCGGGTGAGGTGGCGACACCAATCCTCGAAAAGCGCCCTAACCCGGTCAGCGCCGAGGAACGGGCCCGGATGGTGCAAGCGGAGGACTGCGCCGACCTGATCCGCTACATCGCCTGCTTGCCGCCGCATGTCTGTATCAACGAGGTGCTGATCAGCCCGACCTGGAACCGGTTCTATACGGCCCAGCTCCAGCAAAGGCTTTGATCATGGCGGATGAGAAGCGGAAGGTGCTCGCCCCCAGCAATATGGGAGGAGCGGGCTGGGACATCTTACACAGTCGTGAGGACATACTTTTAATTCCTTATCCGCCGACCATCGCGGCCGAGGAGTTGCACAACCTGCTCTTAGATGCGGCGGGCATCGTGGTTTCTTTTACGCCATTCGGCCGGGCTGAGGTCGACGCCGCCCCTTTGTTGCAAGTGGTTGCGCGCATCGGCGTCGGGTATGACGCCGTCGACGTGGCCGCTCTCACTGCACGGCGCATCCCTTTGATGACAACGGGGCTGGCGAATTCGACCAGTGTTGCCGAAAAGGCCCTGTATTTCATGTTGGCGCTGGCTAAGAGAGCTACCCTGATGGACCGGCTCGTGCGGGAGGGGCGCTGGCATGATCGATACCGTGCAATGCCGATGGAAGTGGCCGGCAAAACCGTGCTGGTGGTTGGCTTCGGCCGAATTGGAACGCGCACGGCGAGGCGCTGTGCGGCGCTAGAGATGCGAGTGCTGGTCTATGATCCCTATGTCGCCCCGGAGGCGATCCGGAGCGTTGGGTATGAGCCTGCGATGGATCTCGATGCGGCGCTCCCGGTAGCCGAATTTGTAACGATCCATTGTCCGAAGAATTCCGAAACAATCGGCATGTTCGGCGCGGCCCGGCTTGCCGGGATGAAGCATGGCGCAGCCTTGATCAATACCGCCCGGGGCGGGATTGTTGAGGAAGCAGCCCTACACGAGGCCTTGGCTTCGGGCCATCTTGGCGGGGCGGGTCTCGACGTGTTTGAAGCCGAGCCTCCGTCACTGGAGAACGCGCTGCTGCGGCGCGATGACGTACTCACCGCGCCGCATATGGCGGGAGTTACAGCCGAAGCCGTGGCGGCAATGGCTCAGGCTGCGGCGCGCAACGTGCTGAGTGTCCTTGATGGCGCGCCGCTTGCCGAAAACGTCGTGAATCGTGCGATTATCGATTGATCTCGTTATACTCCAGCGGTCTGCCCGGCTGCTGAGCGTCCCACGAATTTCAGCGTGGTCGCCGCAATATGCTCATCGATCCACCTTGCCATCGCCTCTTCCTCCTGAAGCGACTGACGCAAGGCTGTAAGCGCCGCGTTATGACCGGTCGCCTCCGCGAGAGTCAGCAGCGACTTGTAAGCGGCGATCTCATAATTTTCGAAAGCAAAGTTGGCGAAGGTGTTCTTGATCACCTCGTCCGGCGCGGTTGTGTGCATCAGAGCGGCCATGTTGCCGACGAATGACATGACCGTGTCCTTCACGGCAGAATGACTGGTTCCGAGCTGCGAAAGCAGCTCCTCGAGCCGCCGTGCTTGCTCCTCGGTCTCAGCCAGGTGCTGACGCATGCGCGCTGACAGTTCGGGATAGTTCTCAAGCCGCTCCAACTGCCGTTCCAACAGCTCCCTTGCCTGGTTCTCGACTCCATGCTGGTTCCTAAGCCCGGTCTCATAAACCTCGCGCGCCCTATCACTAGTTCCGCTCATATGACACCCTCCAGGTTGCGTGGAGAGAAAGCGCTGAGCCGCCCGTTCGGCTGCACGTGTCACAGAACGTTGAGAGCAGACCATCTTTTGCTAAGTAATTAAGGCGCGACCTGCTCTACAAGCACGATGGCTTGAGGCGAACTCGGGTTCCCAATTCGCAAGCACTGGGTCCCATTTTGCGCGCAACACCAGGATCGCTTGAGCCACTGCGCGCGCTTGCGCATGCGGTTGGACCGGCGCTTGCCGGCGCTCTCACCGTTCCTAGGACAGAGCCCAGCCCATGAAATCAGCTCGGCCTGGGTCGGGAAGCGGCTCATCTCGGGGCCAATCTCGGCCATGATGCGCGCGCGCTCAGTTCGCCAACGCCAGGAATGGAGGTCAGCAGCTTCAGCGCTGCGCGAAAAGGTTCGACTCTGCCGTCGACCTCCTGATCGATTTGCTCGATCGCCGCCGAGAGCGCATCGATCTGCTGCAGGTGCAGGCGCAACATGAAGCGGTGACGAAGCCGGTGGGAGGCTCAAACCAATGCTGGACCGAAGCTACAACCCAGCCACTCTTATCCGGGAGGGCATGTGAGAGGCCGCAATTAGCCGAACGTGCTCGCCGGGCGAGCGTAAATAACGCTCCGGGCTAGAGCAGATCGCGCTTGACTGGAAACGCCCGCGGTTCCAGGAGCGCGTGACCGGGTTCCCATCGCGATGGGCGCGATGCGGCCCGATGATGCTCGCAAAGGAAAGACCTAGCAGTCTGCTGAAAAACCTCTTGCCCGGCGCGGATTCGGAATGATTAAAGCCTGCCAGCTACGGCGGAGCAAACCAATGCGCGGCAGGTTCGTCGATCAGGGCAAGCTGTTTTCCTATATCTCGCTGGAAACCGGGTTCCGGAACAGCACCCGCTACGCCAGATCCGGAAATTGGTACGCGAGGTCCTGAAGCAGCTGAGCTGGAGCTTCGGCCGGCTTTACGCAAGCGAAGGGCGCCCGTCAGTTCCGCCCGAACAGCTGTTGAGTGCGCTGCTGCTTCAAGTATTTTATGGCATCCGCTCGAAGCGACAGCTGATCGAGCAGCTCAATTATAACCTGCTATTTCGCTGGTTCGTGGGCTTATCTCCGGATGACCCG
>JAFAHH010000192.1 GCA_019237355.1 Acetobacteraceae bacterium
TAAGCGAGTGCTGACGCACGGACGCGGGTAGGCTGGCGCGGCAAACACCCAAACTGGCCGCGTTGGCAGCAGACGGAGGCCCCGCCAGATGAGTGCCGCGGGTTGGGGTGGTAAGACAACAGCCCGCCCTTGTTGCGATCTGTTGCACCGCCAGGCGCGAGACATATCCAGCCTCGTCCTTACTCGAGTTTCAGCAGCAAATGAACAACGTCACCCTCCGGCCTTGTTGTCAACGGCAAGCCGCTGCGTCTGAATACGCTCAGCATAGGAAGATTGCCGGCCAGTACATCGGCCTCCAACCGGGTCAAACCCCTCTCCCTTGCGATCCCGATCAGGTGCCGCATCAAGCAAGTCCCGAGTCCCAGTCCCTGGTAAGCCTCTTCCACCGTGAAGGCCATCTCGGCGCTGCGTGCGCCAGGTCCCGGGTCCACTATGAAATAACTGGCGCCCCCGATGACGACCTCCTCTTCTCCCGACCCGACCGTTGCCAGAAGAGCGACGTCATCTTTGAAATTCGCCTCTGTGATCCGCCGCAATTCCTGATCGGTAACATCCGCCTTGTAGCGAAAGAAGCGCCGGTACACAGTCTCCCGATCCAGTCCCTTGAACGCTCGCCGGATCTTCTCACCATCATCGGATTTGGCCGCCCGAATCGTCACCTCCAGGCCGTTCTTCAGGCGTTCTTTGAACCTATAACGTTCCATCCCTGATCCCCCGGTCAGCATTCATCCTCTGGATACCATGGCCCAATCTCAGCGAGGTCAGCGACAACTCAGTGATACTCGGTAACGTGTTCGCCGGCCGGCCCTTGCCGCCTTGAGTATTCCCATGATTCAGATCAAACAGGTTCCCGGCCATCAATGTTACCCGAAGCTTGATTCACATGACCCAGGAGTCCGCTGTGTTCCCTCGATCGACGCCGGTACCGATGTTATCGGCTGAGCCGAACTACTGGATGCAGCCTTTCAAGGCTGCCCAGGAATATTGGTTAGATTGCTGGCAGCGCTCGGTCCTCTTTCTAGACGTCCTGCGTCAGCGCGGGAACAACTACCGTGAGCACTCGGCCCGTAAGGCGCCGCACGTCCTGACCTTCGGCGCCGAGGTGATCCTAGACGGCCGGACCCTCGAGCGCCCCGTAAATTACGCCCTCGTCCGGATCATTCCGCCGGAAGGTGTGAAGGTCGATCCCACCAAGCGGCCCTTCCTCGTCTTCGATCCGCGGGCTGGGCACGGCCCGGGCATCGGGGGCATGAAACACGATAGCGAAATCGGGGTTGTGCTCAGGGCAGGGCATCCCTGCTACTTCGTTGGCTTCCTTCCGGAGCCGATGCCCGGCCAGACGATCGGGGATGTCTGCCATGCCGAGGCGCGGTTTGTCGAGGAAGTGGAAGCGCTGCACCCAAAAGCCGATGGCAAGCCCTGCCTGATCGGCAATTGCCAGGCTGGCTGGCAGATCATGATCATGAGCGCCCTTCGCCCTGATCTGCCAGGGCCGATCATGCTTGCCGGAACGCCCCTCTCTTACTGGGCTGGCGTGCATGGCAAAAACCCGATGCGTTATCTCGGTGGGCTGCTCGGCGGAACCTGGCTCACTGCATTGGCGGGCGATATCGGTAATGGCGTGTTCGATGGTGCCAATCTGGTCGCAAACTTCGAATCGTTACATCCCTCGAACACCTACTGGAAGAAGGCGTATGACGTCTACTCCAAAGTAGATACCGAGGCGCCACGCTTCCTCGAATTCGAAAAATGGTGGGGCAGCCCTGTGCTGCTCACCGCGCAGGAGATGCAATCGATCGCCGACCAGCTGTTTGTCGGAAATAAGCTGTCCTCCGGCGAGCTGCGCACTTCCGATGGCATCCGGGTGGACCTACGAAACATCAAATCGCCAATCATCGTATTCTGCTCCTGGGGCGACGACATCACTCCGCCACAGCAAGCGCTGGACTGGATTCTCGATCTCTACCAGACCGACAAGGAGATCGTCGCCGCCGGGCAGACCATCGTTTATTGCCTGCACCAAAGCATCGGGCATCTCGGCATCTTCGTCTCCGGCAAAGTTGCGACCAAGGAACACGGCGAATTTGCCCAGTCCATGGATATGATCGACGTCTTGCCGCCCGGACTTTACGAAGCCGTCATGACTGGGGTGGATGAGAACACAGTTAATCCTGAGCTGATCCAAGGCAACTATCTGTTTACGATCGAGGCCCGTACGCTGGATGATATTAGGGCGCTTGGCGGCAACGACATCGAGGATGACCTTCGTTTCGCCGCCGTGGCAAGAGTCTCGGAGATCAATCGCGGTTTATATGAAACGTTGCTCGGTCCCGCCATCCGCGCCATGGTGACCGAGCAGAGCGCGGAGCTCTCCCGCACAATGCATCCGCACCGGCTGCAGTTTCAGATGTTTTCGGATGGCAATCCACTGATGCAGCAGATAGGGGCACTCGCTGAGTCCGTGCGTGAGAGCCGCCGGCCGGTAGCTGCTGATAATCCGCTCCTCGCCATCGAGCATGCTATCTCAAACGCCATTATCGGCACGCTCGATATGTGGTCCGATGCGCGCGACTCCATGACGGAGGCGTTCTTCCTGAACACATACGGTTCGCCCCTTTTGCAGGCGGCAGTAGGTCTACGTTCGGAGCCACCAACGCAGCGCCGCCGGATGGAGCGCGATCTCGTCCGCGAGGCCGCCGCGAGCCGGAGGGCAGCCGAACTGGAGCAGCGGATCGATCAGGGTGGCCCGGCCGAGGCCTTCCTTCGTGCACTCATTTATGTCCGTGGTCCAGAGCGCAAAGTGGACGAACGCGGCTTCAAAGCTCTTCAAGAAATCAATGCCGCTCAGCCGCAGGGGCGAATGCCCCTCGTTCGCCTCAAGGAGGTCCTAAAGGAGCAGTTCCTAATCATGATGCTGAGTGAGGAGCGAGCGATAGCCGCGCTTCCGAAGCTCTTGCCAAAGGAGCGGGCCCAGCGTGATGCCATGTTGACGGCCCTCCGCCGTGTAATTGCCGCCAAGGGAGAGTTGCCGGAAGGCGGCAAACAACGGCTAGCCCGAATCGAACCACTCTTTGCAACGCCTGAAGTCGCGCGCCCCGCTGCGAAGCAAGCTTCATTGGCAGAGGGATAACATTCTCATGGATACCGATTCGAGTCGCCGGCACGAAAAGTATCAAAGACTGGTCCAGGCGGCGCAGGAACTGCCTCCTGTAGCAACGGCCGTCGCCCATCCGTGCGACCGGGCATCGATTGAAGGGGTCGTGGAAGCAGCCAAGTTGCGGCTCCTCGCGCCCATCCTCGTAGGCCCGCCGGCCAAGATCCGCGAGGCAGCAAAGCGCAGTGGCGCCGGTATTTCGGAGTTCCCTATCATCGAGGCCGAGCATAGCCACGATTCGGCGGCCAAAGCCGTCCGCCTCGTACGCGAAGGCAAGGCCGAGGCGTTGATGAAAGGCAGCCTCCATACAGACGAGCTGATGGGGGCGGTGGTCGCGAAGGATGGCGGCATCCGCACGGCGCGGCGAATCAGTCACTGCTTTATCATGGACGTGCCCGGCCATCCGGAGGCGCTTGTCATCACGGATGCGGCCGTAAACATCGCGCCTAGCCTCGAGGACAAAGCCGATATCGTGCAAAACGCTATCGATCTCGTACGGGCAATGCGCTTCGCCGAGCCTCGGGTGGCTATTCTTTCGGCCATGGAAACCGTCAATCCAAAGGTCCCTTCAACGGTCGAGGCCGCAGCCCTCTGCAAGATGGCCGACCGGGGCCAGATCACTGGAGGTCTGCTCGATGGGCCGCTAGCCCTCGATAACGCAATCAGCGCCGAGGCCGCGACAATCAAGCAAATCGCCTCGCCGGTTGCTGGACGTGCCAACATATTGGTCGTGCCCGATCTCGAGGCCGGCAACATGCTCGCCAAGAGCCTTTCGTTCCTGGCCGGGGCAGACGCCGCCGGCATCGTTCTGGGTGCGAAAGTGCCCATCATCCTAACCAGCCGGGCCGACTCGGTCATTACCCGCCTGGCTTCCTGCGCCGTTGCGGTTCTGGTCGCCGAGGCGAGGCGGGGCAATGCTACTGCGGCAATCCGCTAGACCGGACAGAAGTTCTTTATAATCTGAAATGGTGAGTCCTATGTCTGACGTGATCGAAATGTGGAATCGGTTATCGGCTGAGGCACAGAACAAGCTTCCGCCCGTTCTCACCGGGCAAAAAGCCCTGATTGTAGGGGTGGCCAACGAGCACTCGATCGCCTGGGGTTGCGCGAAGGCGATGCGTCGAGCCGGCGCAGAGATTGCAATGACCTACTTGAACGAAAAGGCACGCCGGTTCGTGGAACCGTTGGCGCAGCAGGTGGAAGCGCCATTGTTCTTGCCGTTGGAGGTGCGCGATCCGGCACAAGTCGATGCCCTGTTCGAGGCGATTGCGGAAAAATGGGGCCGGCTCGACATCCTGGTGCACTCAGTGGCCTTCGCGCCGAGGAACGCGCTTGAGGGCCGTGTCGTCGACTGTCCTCGCGATGGCTTCCTCACGGCCATGGACGTTTCCTGCTGGTCGCTTCTCGACCTGGCATGCCGGGCCGAAAAGCTCATGACCAAGGGCGGAACGATGCTCACGATGAGCTATCATGGTGCCCATGAGGTGATCGAGAATTACGGGATCATGGGACCCGTGAAGGCCGCCCTGGAATCGGCGGTCCGGTACGTGGCGGCCGAGCTCGGGCCAAAGGGCATTCGCGTGCATGCCGTCAGCCCCGGCCCGCTCGCAACCCGCGCTGCCTCGGGCATTCCTGATTTCGATGAGCTTATGCAGCGGGTTGCCTCTCGCGCGCCAGTCCGCCGCCTGGTCACGATCGAGGAGGTCGGAGTGGCCTGCGTATTCTTGGCCAGTCCGTTCGCGGGAGCGATGACCGGCGAGACATTGTACATCGACGGGGGGTACAATATTCTCGGATAGTAACCGGAAAACGTTCCGCCAATTGGGGCGGAACAATTAGGCTGAGTAACCAATCCCTTGCTGGCGCGCCTGCGACCAGCGCGCCTTAAGGGAGTAGTTTGGGAGGAATGCCATGGCGGCTGACACTGCTCACCCCGCACTATCAGTAGAAAAGCTTTTCGCAGAGCGCGAGGCGCGCCGTGCCCGCGAGCAAGGGGCGGAAGCGCAACTCCATGAAAAGGAGCAGAAGCAGCTCGCGGAGTTCAAAAAGCGCCTTGATACGTTCCAAGTCACCGACGAACAGCGCCAAATCGCAATGGACCGAATCCGGCGCGCCTTCGACCGCGGCGAAACCGAGCTCATGCTCGTCTCATTCCCAAGCAGTTTCTGCACCGATGGTGGCCGGGCGATCAACAATACCGACGTCCCGCCGATCAACAAGCCGGATGACGCAGCGAGGGCCGCCCATCCGGAGCCGGAATGGCTTGCGACGCTCCCGGGCGGCGTTCGTGAGGTTTATAAAGCCTGGCACCAGTACTTTCGCCCTGGCGGCTTCGGCTTCAGCGCGCGGATCATCAATTACCCTGGTGGCAAGCCGGGCGATGTCGGCCTTTTCTTTTCTTGGCCGAAAAGCTCCGCCGATGCTGGCGCCAAGCTGCACACCTGACGAAAGCAAGCGGTACATACTGGAGTGCGATGGCTTGAGGGCGAAATCGCCGGAAAGCCTGAATCGCGCTCTCACAAACAAGAGCCTAGACTGCGGTAACCAGCGGCCCTGTCCCATCACCGCTATCGCGTGGACTTGGTTCAGATTGTGGGTGCTGGGCGGGAGCGATGCGCAGCCTTTCAGTGGGAGCACGGAGTCATGTCTCGTTCGCACAGGCCTGAACGTCGCCGAGCGCTTTCGATGATATGCGGCGTAATCTTTCTCGCCGCTGCCGGACCGACTTCTGGGGCTGGGAAAGCGTTCGATGGCGTTTACACCGGAAAGAGGCTGCTGACAAAAGGCCCGGCTGAATCGTGTCCGGTTGAAGAAGATGTATCTGTTACCATTCGTGGCGACACGCTGACGTTTACGAACAGCGCGCTACGCAATTTCGCTATTGGCTTTAATCCTCATCCGGACGGATCATTCAACGAGACATATGTCGATATCGGAGGTGTCAATGTGTTTATTCAGGGTCGCATAACTGGAGACTCTATAGACGCTGACGTCACGAATGCCGTTTGCGAGCATCATTGGCATCTGAAGAAAGAACATCGAGGCCAATGACCCTTCACCGCCTCGCGTCGCCCCTGGCGTGCCGCCGGGTATTACCCAAACCCGGCCAGAGCCACTGTCCGGGCATGCCGCGCGATCATAAGATTCTCGTTGGTCGGAATCGCGTAAGCCGCCACCCGGCTGCTGTTCTTGCTGATTCGTGGGCTATTGGCGGTGTTGGCCTGCTCGTCCAAGACAACCCCCAGCCATTCGCAGGCCCGGCAGATCGCCGCGCGAATGGCTACGGCGTTCTCGCCCACGCCCGCCGTGAATACGATACCGTCCAAGCCCCCAAGGGCAGCGAGTGAGCCAATCTCCCGCGCCACCCGGTAGCAGAATACCGATATCGCGAATTGTGCATGCGGATCGTTACTCGCCAGCAGGTCCCGGAAATCCGATGATACCTGCGACAGGCCAAGCATTCCGGACCGCCGGTACAGCAGGCCCTCCACATCCCGCGGTTTCATCCCCTTC
>JAFAHH010000903.1 GCA_019237355.1 Acetobacteraceae bacterium
GGCGGCCCGGGCAGCGGATCTGGTGCTGATCCCGGTGCGGCCCAGCATTGTCGATCTGGACGCCGTGCAGGCCACCATGGACGTGTGCCAGCTCGCCAAGCGCCAGCCGGTATTCATCCTCAATGCCGTTCCCGCCCAGGGCAGCGAAGCCCGGGAGGCCCGGGAGGTCATATCCATGCCCGGTGCAACGGTCAGCCCGGTTGCGCTGGGGGACCGTAAGGCTTTCCGCATTGCCTTCAACGATGGGCAGGTTGCCCAGGAGCTCGATCCCAAGAGCAAGGCCGCGGCTGAAATCACTGCTCTCTTTGACGCCCTGAACATTCCCACAGGGCCACATTCTCACAGGACCACAATCACACCTGTGAAGGAGCTGCGCCCATGACGCGCAAGCCATCCGGGCTGGTGGCCGCGATCAAGCGCGATCGGGTGCCGGCGCCACCGCCCGAGCCCCAAGCCGAGCCAGCCCGCCCAGATAGCCGCAAGGGCAAGAAGACAATTGCTTTCTGGGCCGATACCGCGGCCGCCAGGCAGCTACGCCGGCTGGCCGCGGATGAAGACAGCACCGTGCAGGACCTCATGCTCGAGGCGCTCGACGATCTTTTTCGGAAGAGGGGCTTGCCGCGGATTGCTCAGGAGGAGCGGGCATGATCTTCGCGTTGCGTATCACGCCAAGGATAGAGGCTTAGCCGACGATGGCTGACCCAGCCCACCTCCAAGTACTCCGGCAAGGGGTCGACCCGACCTAAGCGGGGCGAACCTCGTCAGGGCGGACCTCAACGAGGCATACCTCGACCGGGCGAAGATCAGCAGGGCTGACCTCAGCGGGGCGAAACTCTTCATGGCAAACCTTCGCGAGGCGGATCTCCACGAGGCATACCTCGACGAGGCGCTTCTCTATCAGTGCGGACCTCAGCGAGGCAAACCTCAGAGGGGCGAACCTTAGAGGGGCGGACCTCAGCGGGGCAATCCTCCGGTTCGCCAACCTCGTTGAGACCGATCTCAGAGATGCTGACCTGACCGGCTGCCACATCTACGGCATATCTGCATGGGGATTGAAGCTAAGCGAAAAAACTGAACAACGAAATTTAGTAATCACAACGAAGGGCGAGCCCGAGATCACCCTCGACAACATCGAGGTCGCCCAATTCGTCTACCTGCTGCTACACAACGAGAAGATAGGGCAGGTTATCGATACCATCACCTCCAAGGTGGTGCTAATTCTCGGCCGGTTCACACCGGAGCGAAAGAAAGTGCTCGATGCCCTCCGGAACGAGCTGCGGAACTGCAATTACCTGCCTGTGGTCTTCGATTTCGAGAAGCCGGTCGGCCAAACCACAGACGAGACGATCACGTTGCTTGCGCGCATGGCGCGGTTCGTCATCGCCGATATCACCGACGCTAAGAGCGTGCTGCAGGAGCTGCGGGGTATTGTGCCCGCTCTGCCTTCGGTCGCGGTGCAGCCCCTCATCCTCGTTCCGCAGGAGGAGCCTGGGATGTTTGATTTCTTTCGCAAATACCCATGGGTCATACAGGCCCATCGCTATGACAGCGAGCAGCAACTAATGACCGATCTCGAGGAGCGAGTGATCCGCCAGGCGGAGGCCAAGGTGCTGGAGCTTCGGGGACCGCAGCCGGGATAGCTGAAGGTCGGTGTAGACGTCCCCCCTACTGTTTCGAGCCTGCGATGTAGGCGGGGGCTACGCCTCGACGTCGGCCGCCAGCCGCTCGTAGTTCAGGCCGTCCGGCGCTCCGTCCAGGTAGGCCCGGATCAGTTCATCGCTCTTCGCCATCGCTGCCATCCGCAAGTGGAGGTTCTCGGCGTCCGCCATCGCCGGCCCGATCTCCGGATAGCGTAGGAGATCGGCCACTAGCGCCCTCCCCTCCGGCGGCCGCTGGCGATGGTAGGTGTAGGACCAGCCAGGCGCCATCTCTCGGCCGAGGATTGTGACCGGCCCCGCTTTCTGGAACCGGGGCTTCTCCGGGCGGCAGAGCGCGACGTCGGTAATTAGGCCGTCGATCTCATACCAGGCATGGGAGCTGTAGGCGACATCGGTGCCGTCGTTCACGAACCCGACCACAGCCTCGCCGTCGATCCCGTGGCGGGCCACCAGGTGGTATCGGAGGAACATGGCACAACGGTAGCACGCGCCTGGCAGGGCCAACGCCGCACCCAGCCGCTTGGCCACCCGGAGCACGGTGCGGCCACGGTCGGACAGCCCCGCCTCCCAAGCCTGCTTCGCCTCGGCCGCCTTGGCCCTTGTCGCAGTGCGCCGCTTGGCCTCACCCATGGTCAACCTCCAGAATTGACCTGACTGGCGACGACTGGCCGGACCGTGGCGGACTCATTCGAGTCGCAGCAATGCCATACGTGACTAGGCCGCGCCTGGCGATCAGTTGCTGCGACTTGCTGGGAATTTGGCCCGAGTTTCCATAAAATCTCTCTGAGGTCGCCTGTTGGTTGCGCGGCCTGCAACCAGCCGTTCCCCGCGCTCCCAAGCGCGCATGGTCGCGCGCTATGGCGAGGGTGTGCCGGAGCGTCTCCAGCGTCTTTTCCGTGATAGCGATCGCACGAGAATTCTGGGGCTGATCCCGGTTCAGGCGCTCCAGGATGCCGGCGAGATGGGCCACGCGACGCTGGCCATTCCGGACACGGCGCTCAGCGCGGGCAAGAGCACTTTCGGACATGCAGGGTGAATGCTGCCGAGCGGACAGGGGTTTTACCACAGCCCTTTGATGCTGGGGGCCATTCCGTAATCAGGAATTCTGGACTTCGCCCGGCCGCTCAGTGGCGCGCCGAGCGCTCGTGCAGCAGCACCGCGACCCAGGCCAGGGCGACCACGCTGGCCGGGACCCCGAAAAGCGCGAACCATGCAAAGCCGGTCATTCCCGCAGTCCTCCGAGCACGCGCCTAGCCAGCATATGCAGGCAAAACGCGGCGAAGAGCCACACGTAAAACGCCACCACCAGGAAGACGATCCCGACCCGCGGCGTCAGGCCGTAGAGCGAGCTGGCAGCAGGGGTGGCGACGCCAACCACGAACAGGCCCGTGGAGGCCCGGTCCAGCGCATTGGCGAGCAGCTTGGTCCGCTCGTTCTGAACGAGGCTCATCCGGCTTGCCTGGCACGCCGGTCAGAGTCCCGGCAAAGCGCGTAAGCCGGGCACAGCGGTCTAGGCCAGCCACCGGCGAAGCGCCTCGAGCACGGTGGCCAACGCGCCTAGGACCTGGGCGAGCTCGAACAGCCGCCCCAAGAGGTCGGGAGTGGTCATTAGTCATTTCCCTTGAAAGAATTTGCCCGGCGCCCGGACTGCCATCCGGGCGACGAGTGGGGGTTGCGCCGCCGGGTCCGGTTTTGGCGACTACGGCGAGACCAGGGGGGTTTTCTGGTCTATAGAGGCGGAAATCATGCACGCTGCCGGGGAGCTGGGCTTTCCCCTGGGGCCGTATTTCGCGCGCCTCAAGGAAATACCCGCCCAGGCGGCTGCAGCACGCCGATCGTTGTTCTTGTGGGGGCTTAGAAACGCAAAAGCCCGCCGGGAGGCGGGCCTAACCCAATTCTTCAATCATTGCTTATATGTATCATGATTGCTGCAAGTTGTCAACAGGCGTGACCGAGAAGGATACAATGGCGTTCCGGGGCTGAACCAAATTCCCTTTGCACAAACCCTAAACGTCCGTGTAGTCATTATGCGAGCGCACCGAACGGCCGTTTCGCGGTAAGTCTGTTACACCGCCAGCCTAGAAATGGTGCTGTGGCTCACATTGTAGCTGCGGGCAATGTCGGCCAGCGTTTCGCCAGCATCCCGCCGCTTGATCGCCTCCCGCTGTTGGTGCGGTGTCA
>JAFAHH010000034.1 GCA_019237355.1 Acetobacteraceae bacterium
ACGAGCCGCGCCTTGATCTCGCCGATCACGGCGAACTTGCGCGCGGCGTCCACGTCGAAGCGTGTCTCGGGCGTGTTGTGCACATGGGGCAGCGTGTCCACGATCGCCTCCAGCGACTGGCCGCCGCGGCTCACCAGCGACGCCAGCCTGACCGCGCAATAGAGCGCGTCGTCGAACCCGTACCATTTGTCGGCGAAGAAGATGTGCCCCGACATCTCGCCGGCGAGCGGCGAACCGGTCTCGGCCATCTTGGCCTTGATCAGGCTGTGGCCGGTCTTCCACATCAGCGGTGCGCCGCCGGCGCGTGCAATCTCATCAAAAAGAACCTGGCTCGCCTTCACATCGGCGATGATCGTGGCCCCGGGATGCTCGCGCAGCACGTCACGCCCGAGCACAATCAGCAACTGATCGCCGAAGAGGATGGTGCCCGTGTCGTCCACCACCCCGATCCGGTCTGCGTCACCATCGAACGCGATGCCGATATCCGCACTTTCCGACCGCACGGCCTGGATGAGCTGCTCAAGATTCTTGGGAACGGTTGGGTCGGGGTGATGCGCCGGGAAGCGCCCATCTATTTCCGCATTGAGGATTTTGTGCTCGCTGGGTAAGCCGGCAACCAAGCGCTGCAACACCTCTCCCGCCGCGCCGTTGCCGTTATCCCAAACCACCTTCATCATTCGGTCGCCGCCATCCCAATCGGCTAGCAGGCGGGCCACATAGTTACTGACCACGTCTTCCCGGCGCTCGCTGCCCGGGCTTTCAGGAACCACATCCCCAGCCGCCGCCATCGCTCCGAGTTGCTGGATTTGCTTGCCGAAGAAAGGCTTCCGGCCCAGCATCATCTTGAAGCCGTTGTAATCGGGAGGATTGTGGCTCCCGGTCACCATCATTCCGCCATCAGTTTCTAGTGTGGTCGCCGCGTAGTACAGCATGGGCGTCGGGCCCCGGCCCACCCGGATCACTTGCATCCCGCTTGCCTTCAGCCCCTCCACGAGCACCGCTTCCAGCTCAGGGCTTGAGAGCCGCCCATCATAGCCCACGGCCACGCGCCTACCCTCCTGGCGGGAAACGATGCTGCCGAAGCAGCGGCCGATCGCGAATGCGTCCGCTGGATGCAAAGTGCGGCCGACGATCCCGCGTATGTCGTATTCGCGCAGAACGGTCGGATCGAAACGGTGAGCGAAGCTCATGGTTACACCCCGTATTTTTTCAAGAACCCGCGCACGCCTGGCGCCATATCAGGCCGGTTGAGGGCGAAGGCGATCTGCGCCTCGAGGAATCCTAGCTTATCGCCGCAATCAAAGCGGCGGCCTTCGAAACGTAAGCCATGGAACGGTTGAACGCCAATGAGCCGCGCCATCCCATCGGTTAATTGCACCTCGCCCCCGCTACCCCGCTCCATTTGCGCAAGATGGTCAATCACCTCGGGCATCAAAACATAGCGTCCGATAATTGATAGGTTCGAGGGCGCCTGCTCTGGAGCGGGCTTCTCCACCAACCCCTTCACCTCCACCAGGCGTCCGTCGTCGCGGCCGATTTTAAGGATGCCGTAGCGGTTGGTGTGCTCGCGTGGGACTTCTGAAACCGCCACGATGTTCCCTCGCGTCTGCTCATAAGCCTCGGCAAGCTGCTTCATGCACGGGGTCTCGGCCAGGACGAGATCGTCTGGCAGGAGGATCGCGAACGGATCATCGCCGATGAAGGCGCGGGCGCACCAGATTGCGTGACCGAGGCCGTGGGGCTCCTGCTGCCGGACGCTGAGGATCGTCCCGGGCACGGCGGCGGCTTGCTTCAAGGATGCCAGCGCCTCCTTCTTATTACGCTCGCGCAGGGTTGCCTCCAGCTCGAAGGCGATGTCGAAATGCTCGATCAGGGCAGTCTTGCCGCGGCCGGTCACGAGGCAGAACTGCTCGATGCCGGCGGCGCGCGCCTCCTCGATCGAATACTGAATTAGCGGCTTATCGACGACCGGAAGCATCTCCTTGGCTATGGCCTTGGTGGCGGGCAGGAATCTGGTGCCAAGACCTGCAACCGGCAGGACGGCTTTGCGGAGCTGTTTCATCAAATACGGCTTTCCCCGAGTTAGGCCGGCGGACCCGGCGAGGGATCGACTGGTTGCACGCGGAGCCGTTCAGGACAACGCCCGTACTTCGGACGGGGTTCCGCGATCAGGTCCAACCCTGGCAGCGTCTCAACCAGAACGTTTGCAACTCGGCCACAGGCCTGGTATCGGCTAGATCATACAGTGGTAGTAGCTAGCCCAGATGTGGAGGTAGCCGACCCATGGAGCCAATCAGCGCAGTCGCGCTCAGTCTCGCGCTCGGTGCAGGAGCCACCGCCGGGCAGGAGGTAGTCAGCAGCCTGGTAAAGGACGCTTACTCGGCACTGAAAGACCTGATCGCGAGACGATATCCGCAGGTCTCGGTCCAGCAGCTTGAGCAGGCGCCTGACTCAAAGAGCCGGCGAGCGGTGGTCGAGGAGGACCTTACCAAGGCGGGCGCGGAGCAGGATACCGACCTGCTGGCCGCAGCACAAAAGCTGGCCGAGCTCATCCGCCAGCAGGCTCCGGCTGTAGCGGCGGCGATTGGCGTCGATTTAAAGGACGTCGAAGCCGCCAACCTGCGCTTAGCTGACATCGCCGCCTCGGGAACCGGGGTGAAGCTGGAGAAGGGCAAGTTCAGCGGCGACATCGAGATCCGTGGCGTGCGTGCGGGCATCGCTTCAAGCGATACGGCCAAGAGCAGCTAACCTAGCCGCCATGTCCCAGACCGGGGTAGATCTTAGGGACGTTCAGGCCGAGACCATAACGATCAGTGGCATCACCCTCGGCTTTACCGCGCCGGAGGTGCAGAATCTTATAAAGGCTGCCGCGGCTGGTGCTGTCGGTCTCGCGGACAAGATCAGCGATCTCAGCCAAAAGCTCGGCGTTGCTTACGGCGCCATGCGCCGGATGCTGGCAGACATCGGCCAAGCGGATGTCCCAGACGAACGGCTCGTCGAGAAACTGGCCGAGGTTGTGGCGCATTCCCGCAAGTTCCACGCCGCGGTCGCCGCGTTGGACCCGGAGAACCCGGTTGCCCAGGAGCATGCGGCCAAGGCGTCACAAGCGGCCGATTCTGGCGATCGAGAGCAGGCGCGGTACCACTTGCAAGCCTCGCGAGCCGCAGCCCAAGCCGCAGCGGCGGAGGCGCGACGGCTCGCCAGGGAAGCGCAAGCGGCCGCAGAAAAACAGATGTTACAAGCCGCACGCGCCGCTGCAGCCGAGGCGCAACTGGCCTTGACCGCATTGGACTATCTGGAAGCAGCCAGGTTGTTCGAAGAGGCTGCCTCACTCCTGCCCGACGGAGAGACGCGCGAGAGGGGCATTCTGCTGTGGGGGCAAGCGGATGCATTGCAGCGTCACGGCGAAGAGCGTGGCGACAATGGGGCGCTGCGGCAGGCCATCACACTTTACCGCCATGCGCTTGAACTTCTGCCCCGCGATCAAGTCCCGCTCGATTGGGCGACGGTACGGAACAACCTCGGCAGCGCGCTCGCGAGGCTTGGGGGACGAGAGTGCGGGGCGGCCTGTCTGGAGGAGTCGATCGTGGCCTATCGCGCCGCCCTCGAGGAAAGGACGCGTGATCGGGCGCCGCTCGAATGGGCCATGACCCAGAGCAATCTCGGAACGGCCCTCTTGAGGCTGGGCGAGCGGGAGAGCGGGACCGCTCGTCTCAAGGAGGCAGTCGCAGCATATCGTGCGGCCTTGGAAGAGACGACCCGGGACCGGGTGCCGCTCGATTGGGCGATGACGCAAATGAACCTTGGTTCCGTACTCGCAAGGCTTGGAGAACGGGAGTGCGAGACGGCTCATCTGGAGCGCGCAGTCGCGGCGTATCGCGCGGCTTTGGAGGAGATCACGCGCGATCGGGCGCCGCTCGATTGGGCGATGACGCAAATGAACCTTGGTGCCGCGCTTGTGATGCTGGCTGAGCGCGAGAACGCGACGGAGCGGCTCGAGGAGGCCGTGGCCGCGTATCGCGCGGCGCTGCAGGAGACGAGGCGGGATCGAGTGCCGCTTCGATGGGCGACGACGCAGATGAACCTTGGCTCGGCGCTCCGGGCGCTTGGAGCGAGAGAGAACGGGACGGCGCGGCTGGAGGAGGCAGTGGAAGTGTATCGCGCGGCCCTGGAAGAGACGACGCGCGACTGCACGCCGCTCCGATGGGCGATGGCACAAATGAACCTCGGAACCGCGCTTCAGACGCTGGGTGAGCGAGAGAGTGAGACGGTTCGTCTCGAGGAGGCCGTGACAGCGTACCGCGCGGCATTGGAAGAGACAACGCGCGACCGGACACCGCTCCAATGGGCTATGGTGCAGATGAACCTTGGAACCGCCCTTGAGACGCTGGGCGAGCGGGAGAGCGGAACGGTGCGGCTAGAGGAGGCTGTAGCGGCATATCGTGCGGCGCTGGAGGAGAGGACACGCGACCGGGTGCCGCTCGACTGGGCGCTGACGCAGATGAACCTTGGCAACGCGCTCGCTACGCTAGGCAGGCGAGAGAGCGGGACCGCGCGTCTCAAGGAGGCGGTGGTGGCTTGGGACGCATGCCTCGAGGTTCTCCGCTCTGTTTGGCCGGATGGGGTACGAATCATCGAAACGCGCCACGGGGAGGCGCAGGCCGAACTCCGGCGAGGGCGCGCTAGCCCCCGCCGGCGGCTGCCGGAGAGGAAAATCAAACGGCGCAAATTGGCCGGCATGCTGCTCGCTATGCTGGGCCCCGCGCTTACGGCGGGCCAAGTAGCGTCAGCAACCCTAGCGGGCACGGTCGTCGGGGTTAGCGGATCGTGTACCGCACACGGCCGTGCCCTGAGGCTGGGCGATGCGGTGCAGATCAGTGATACGGTTCGTGTGCCAGCGGGTGCCAATCTAGAGCTCCGTATGGTGGACGGCTCGGTGATTATGGTGGCCTCGGGTAGCAGCATGAGCTTGGCGAGCTACGACTTTGGCGGAGGCAGCCGCTATGCCAGGCTATTATTGCCGCAAGGAGCACTGCGGGCACAGGTTAGGCCGGTTGCAGGTTCCTCTAAGTTCGATGTGGCAACGGCGGTAGGCACCGCTTCGGTACGTTCCGGTTCCGCCGACTGGGTCATTAAGGCACAACCTGATTCGGCTCAGGTCGGGGTATTGGGAGGGACCGTCGATCTAACGAGTGCTGCGAGGAGATCTGTCGTTTCGATCCCCGCTCATTGGGGGACACGCCTCGAGGCCGGGCGCGACCCCGTGCTGCCTCGGGTATGGTCTCAAACGGAATTCAACGCTGTCATTCGTCTTACCGAATGTTGCCAACCTGCCCAACCAACGGTGGAACAACCGCGCGTTCGCTGATGTAACGAAGGCCGAGACTTTGCGGATTGCCTGTTTGGTAGCTCGGTGCGCTAGCCTAGAGCGCTTCCACGCTGACTGGAAGCGCTCTAGCTTTGTTTTGCGAGCATCTTCACGCGCTCCTGGAACCGCAAGCGTTTCCAGTCAAGCGCGATCTGCTCTAATTTGGCCCGATTCAGGAGTCGCCCGAGCGAAACTTCGCGCCTTGCTGGTCGGAGGCTGGATGACCCTGTGCCGCGCAAATCCGGAAGGGGTTGGACTAGGGCGTTTGGGTTCTATCGAACACCACTGCCATTGTGCCGTCGAGGTCAGCTAGAGCAGGACCTTAGCAGCTCGTCGTTTCCGGAGTAACGACATGAACCGAAAATCGACCCGCTTTGAAAATTACAGGAGGGGATGGGATCGTCGTTGCAAAGTCAAGCCGGTTCTGTTGCTCAGTATCGTGGGCCTGACCCCAGCCGCGGCTAACGCCTACACCGCCGCAGGTGACCGGAACTTTCCGGCCACCCTCATCCTACCGCAGGTAGGGCCCGCAGACGCTTTTTGGGGCACTCCTAGCACGCAGCCGATGACCACCCCTCTTATGCAGCCAATGACCAACAGCGGTATGCCGCCAATGGTCAATACCGGGATGCAACCAATGGGCGGGATGCAGCCGATCGTGCCTACGGCCGCCGGCGACACGACCCGCGAGACGACATTTACCGGAACCTACAGCAAACTGATCACCGAGCGGCTTGGTATCCAGCTTGAAGATGGCGCTGTCCGGCAGGACCGTCTTGATGCGTCATCGAAGACCGGAGCTCAGAACCTCCATCTAGTGCTTCAATACGAGCCAATCATCGATCAGGCGCACGAGTTCGTGTTTTCGCTCCAGGTTGACCAAGAGTTTGGCGGAACTGGGAACCACAGGGTAGGGCAGGCTGCCCAGAGCGCGACAACGCCGGGACTACTTTTTGGGAAAGGTTTTGGCGATCTCCCAATCGGCTACTTGCGTCCCCTCGCGATTACCGGCTATGCCGGATATCAGTTCGGTTACGGACGAAGGCTTAACCAGACCCAGGCGGGTTTTTCCGTCCAATATTCGATGCCTTACCTGCTATCGAAGGTGGCGGCTGTTCCCCTGCCCCCAATTATCCGCGGAATGACCCCAATTACCGAAGTGTACTACACGTCTGGCGGAGGCGAGGCTGCACCTTTTTCCCAGGGCCAGGGCACGACGCTCCTTATAGCCCCGGGAATCAGCTACACCCAGGGCACCGGCTGGGAATTCGCCGTCGAGGCCAGGATACCGGCCACCAAGGCCACGGGCAGGAGCGTCGGGGTGATCGGCCAGTTGCTGATACAGCTTGATTACCTGCTGCCGGACAGTATCTTCGGTCACCCTATATTCTATCCGCACTGAGCGCCGCCCATCGCAAAGCCGCACGTCCTCCGTGGTTCGGTGACGCCAAGACTAGACTAGCCTTTCCCGGAAGCTTGGCTCGACGGAAGGCCGCAGGACCCCGTCTCGATACTGGGCTCGGGTGACAGGTTCTTCGAAACTCCGGCGTGTCGTGCTGTGACCCAAGTAAAAGCTGCCGATAGGTTTTGGGTCGTCGAGGGGCCTGATAATTATCGCGCGGGTTGGCGTTAGGCGGTAAAATCTTTCGAGTGGCGCGGTCACGCATCCCTGATTGAATTCTTCGGCGATTAGCGCGTCAACTGCTTAGGAGGACGATTATGCTGCGAAGGTTGGTTGGCGCGCTGTTCGCCATACTTGCCCTGCCGCTTTGGGCGAGCCCAGTATCCGCGGCAACGGTGGCGGGCACGGTTGTGGCCGTGAGCGGGCCATGTGCGGTGCCTGGCCGTCCTCTGAAAAGCGGGGATGCGCTGCAGGTCAGCGATACGGTCGACGTACCGGCAGGCTGCAATTTGAAGCTACGCATGGCCGATGGGTCGGTGGTCTTGGTTTCGCCCGGCAGCAGCCTGACCGTGGCCGGCTACAATGTTAGTGGCGGCGCCCGTTATGCTCGTCTCTCATTAAGGCAAGGGCTATTGCGAATACTGGTCACTCCGGTAGGGGGTCCCTCGACCTTCGAGGTGTCGACCGCGGTAGGCACCGCGTCGGTCCGTTCCGATTCCGCGGACTGGCTGATCAAAGCGCAAGCTGGCTCGGCGCAGGTCGGCGTGTTGGCTGGCAAGGTCGATTTCAAGAGTGCTACGACAGGGCGATCGGTGTCGATCCCCAAACGTTGGGGGACGCGCCTCGAGGCCCAGCTTGACCCCGTCCTGCCTCGGGTATGGTCTTACTCGGAGTTCACTAGTTCCATGGACCTCACCAGATGTTGCCAAAGTTCCCAACCAAAGGAAGAGAGCTCCCCTTCAAATCCTTTCCGTCGAGAGTCCAATCCTTGACCGGCGTGACTGTTGGCTTAGCACCGTTCGGTGATGTGGTTACGTCGGGAAAACAGCCGCGGAATAAAGCTGCACGCGCAGAGTTTGTGCGGAGGACTCCGTGCGCCGGGCTGGGAACTGGCCATCGACTCCGGGATAGCGGCTGACAACACTGCGGGAAGCGTGCAACCCCAGGCCGTCATCCAACCCGCGTTTAATCAATATTCGAACTGATAGGTAAGCCCGACGCCGCTGCCCTGGGATTCCGTGGGCGGCGCGCCGCTGATGTTGCTTGCCTGGCCGGTACCCACGAAGGCATCCAGCTTAAGCCCTTTCGCCAGATCGAACTGAATGGTGCCCTGCGTGCTGTTGCTCGAGGTGCCTTGTCTCGCGCCCAGGAAAACACCCGGCGCGAGGTAACGCCCGGCCTCAAGGTTCGGGTTACCACCAGGGCCGCTTCCAAGCCTTAGAACATCGAGCCCCAACCCACGCCGCGCCTGCTCGAGCGGGTCGCCAACTCCCGGTGCAACGCCAGTGAGTTCCGCCAAAGCCAGAGCAATCGAGGCCACCTGGAACGGGCTAAGAGTGTCCATGGAGCGGCCGAAGAGCAGATGCGCCAGGACCTCATCTTGTGGCAATTCGGGAGTCGAACTCAGCGTGATTTTCGGGTCGCTCGCTGTGCCGCCCACGTGCAAGGAGGCTATGATGCTCGACGTTGTGGAGGTCGCGGTGAAATTCAGTGAGGGATCGGCCAGGCTGCCGCCATTGAAACTGACCTCGCCTTTGGTAAATCGCAGCGTGGTGCCAGCGACGCTAATTTGACCCCTTCGCATCTCGAAACTGCCGATAGGCACGGGATTATTTGCGGTGCCCGTCACCCGGACAGTGCCGCCGAGCTCGGCATCGATACCCCGGCCCCGCACGAAAATCTGGTCTGCTCGGAAACTAAGATTGAGCGCGATCTCAAGCGCAGGACCCGAGGGCGGAGGCGGCGGCTTCTGGCCGGGTCTGCGGACATCGAGGGTTTGGATGCTGGGGGGCAGCTTTTCAGGGATGTGAATCTCGGCCCGCACGATCACGATCCGGCCCGCAGCTTCCAGGTGCTCACGCGCCTGGCCACGCAGGCTCAAATCGGCATTCAACGTGGCCGTGATGAGATCGCTTGCGACCGGTGTGGCATTTCGCGCAGTCAAGCTGATGTCCACTGGTAGCCTCGCCGCCAAGATCCCTACCGTGCCGCTCGCCTCGATCGTACCCTTCCCGGCCCGCGCGGTGAACCGAACGATGCGGATCGTATCGCCTTCGGCGCGGATGAGCGCGGCCATATCGCCGAGGCGGGCACCATGCGCATAATCCTCGACCTCCCCATTGGCCAACTGCACCGTGCCCCCGACCCGGGGAGCATTGGGCGCGCCGGTGATCGTGGTGTTGAGCGCCACTTGCCCGCTGATCCGCTGACCATTGGCCGCAAGCAGCGGATTGAGCATCGCAAGGTCGATCCGGCCGCCCGCGCGCAAGTCAAGCGCACCTTGCCGCATGACGGGTGCCGTCCCCGTCAAGGTGAAATTCGTCACCCTCCCGGCAATCAGGCGCCCGTCGATACGGGCAGTCCCCGCCCTAAGATCGGCGCTGATCCGCAGATCGGCGGGAGGCAGGGCTCGCCCCGGCCCGGTTCGCATCTTCAGGCCGGCCGCTTCGATGCGCGCTGTCCCGGAAAGCTGGGCAGGCGCCCCCTTCAGTTTGGCTTCGGCGGAAATGCGTCCATCGGCCTGCAAGCCCGGCACGAACGGGGCTGCCAGCTCCGGTGTTACATTGCGCAATGAAACGGTAAGGTCCACGGCCGGGCTCGCACGGCCCGCTACGTCCAACACCGCCTGACCAATTCCGGCGCGCAATCGATCGACGACAATCCCATCGCCAAAAGCGACGCGCGCTGGGGAAAGCAGCCGCAAGCTCTCACCCTTCCATGATGCTTGCAGGGAGGAGATCGATATCTCCTTCCCCGGCAGATTGAGCACGGATTGCGCCTGCATTTGGGCATCGGCCCCTTGCAGGTTGCGAACCCCGGCGGTAAGACGTAGCCCGAGTGCATCTTGCGGGCCCCTCGCTTCCAAAGTTGCGTCGCCTCCGATTCCGCCGGCTGAGAAATTACTCACGACCAGCCGGCCATCCAGGGTGGGGTGGTCCACTGGATTAGCAACAGTTGCATCCAATTTGGCACGCGCCACCCGGGCCTGCGGCAGCCCAGCGTCCCGGACATCGAGCGTCATCCGGGCCTGGTTCGCTGTGCTTTCGATCGCGCCGTTGATGCTGCCGGTAATTGGCTGGTTGACGAACGGGCGCAAATCCTCGAGACGGGTCATCCGGAAATCGAGATTGCCGATCGGGACGAATGCACCCTTCGGCAGCGTCACAGCACCACGCGCATCAAGGCTCTTCCACGAAGCTTGATCTATCGTGAGGGCGAGCCCGTCTGGCTTTTGATTGACGGCCGCCCGGAGCGTGAGCGGGTCGCGGTCGAGCTCCCCTTGAGCAGCAACTTTCGCATCAATGCCGCCCGGGAGATGTTGCGCCTCGATATGCGCCTGGACCGGACCCGGCGGAATATGGGCTGCAGCGATCCGACCGCTCAGATCCACAACGGCAGAAACGTCATCCGGTACGCCTTGCGCAGTACCGTGCATGGATAGATTGCCGCCGAGATTAGGCGCCACAACGGCGAGGTCGGAAAGAGCGAGCTTCCAGTCTGCCGCCAGCCTACCCTGGGCGACGCTGCCGTTCGCGCTCGCTTGCAGCGTTTTCCCATCGACGCTGAATTCCGATAAGGTAATATCCTGGCCATGCAGGGTCGCGGCGACCTTCAGCTTTGCAGCATCGCCGATCAACCCAGGAATGGGGGCCATCCCCCCGGTAACGCCGAGGGTGCCTTCGACCGCAAGAGCGACCTCATTCCCGACATCAGCCCGCGCGTTCAGCTTGCTCTGCCCCCGCAAGTCGATACGCGCGAGCGCAGCGAACGGGGCGAGATCAGGCAGGTTTATCGCCATCTGCCCCTGAATGCTGGGCGCAGTCTGCGCCGCACCTTGAGCATCGATCAGCGGGTGCGCGAGATGAAACGTGATCGGCCGGCGCGGCTGTTCTAGCTGCGCTTGCGCTTGCAGCGTCAGGGGCGCGCCCGCCAGCAGATTGGGATTAGGGCCTGCGATCTGGATACGATTGAAACTCGCGGCCAAATCGACTTGGCCCGCATCTCCATGCACATCGGCGATGATCGACTCAATTGTGCCGCCTGCGGCTTCGAGCCCCTGTGCCCTGAGCTGACCGGTCACATGAGGCCGGGTGAAAGGGCCTTGTAGGTGCGCGTCCAAGGCAATTCGCTGCCAGGCAATCTCCGCGCTAGGGCGCATGGCCGGGGCATGGGCCGTGAGGGTGAGATCGGCCGCATAGTTCTCGAGATCAACGGTGCCATTCGCGGCTGCCTGAAGTTCGCCAGCCTGAAGCGTGAGCTGCAGGCGCTCGGCAGCGCGTGGCCCCTCAACCGCGGCGTCGAGCGAAATCGCTCCAAGCCCCGGGAGCTGGGCGAAGCTTGAGATCAGGCCGTGCTCCGGCTCCTTCGCGGTGACATGGCCGGTAATCGCGTTTGGATCGATTTTGGCCGCAAGCGCATAATCTCCCCCGCCATCCAGCCGCTGTAGCGCGAGATCTAGGCTAGCATCTTCTAGCGAAACGAAATGGGCGGAACCATGCGCAGCAAGCACCGCCCGCGTGCCGGCAACCGGCGCGCCGAGATCGAAGCGCCCGATAACCAGGCGCTGAATCTCGACCGGAAGCGGCGATGCGAAACTTGTCTTCTGTTGCGTTGGAGGTGGAGGCGCCCCCGATGGGGCCGGCAGCCGCGCCATTTCGGCATTCGCGGCTTCGATCCGGTTGATTTCAATAGTCTTTGAGAACAGCCGCGTCGGCGTCCAGTCGAGCGAGAGATCGTCGATGGTGAGCCAAATCCCCTTCGTGTCGTGCAGCTCCAGCCGCTTGAGACGCAGTGCATCGGGAAACCGGCCCGAAAGGCCGATCAGAACAACATCTCCCTGAGTGAAATACTTAGCGGCCTGCTCAATGAGGCGCTGGCCGGGTCCGATATTGGCGAGGACGAAGACGGCGATAATCAGAAAAACCAAAAGCCCAGCGACTGCGGCCAGGATACCGCCGGTCCATTTGAGTAGGCGCTTCACGAGTATGGCGTGTCCGGCATGTCAATCGCGCACCGCACCGTCATGGCCGGACTCCTCGCGGCCATCCCACGGCTTCGGATCCAAGGGGCCTGGATGCCCTGGCAAACCCAAGGTTCAACGCCCCGGGGACGGAAATGACGGGTCGGTTAGGCTCGCCCTCAACATGCTCTAGCTACTAAGATCTGGAAGATTGAAGACGGCACTGAGCTCTTGGATCTGCTGCTTGGTCAAGGTGCGAACTGGCGTGTTGCGGAGGAGCAGAAAGAGCTTGGCGGTCTCTTCGAGTTCCTCGGTGGCATAAATCGCGGCTTCAAGACTGGTCCCGGAAACGACCGGGCCATGATTGGCGAGCAGCACGGCGCTATGCTTGCCGGCGAGCGCCCGTATCGCATCCGCCAGCACTGGATCGCCCGGCCGGTAGTAGGGGATCAGCGGCAGACGGCCGATCTTCATGACATAATAGGCGGTCAACGGCGGGATGCAGTTGGCCGGGTCCAACCC
>JAFAHH010000090.1 GCA_019237355.1 Acetobacteraceae bacterium
CCGGCCTCTGCCGCCTGGAGATCGCTTAAGAACCGGGCACAGGCGAGCTGCACGAGCCGGCACGCGGTAATGTTGCCCGCCAGCACGTCGCGGCAGTACGCGACGGCCGTTGCGACGCCATCGGGGTAGCTTTGCTGCACGTCAGACATCTCAGGGCTCCAAGGCATCCCAGGGCGAGGGACCCTCCTTCTCGGGCGTATAGGGGCCGACGCGATTGCGCTCGGCCGGCGGCAGCGCCAACTCAGAAGCAAGCTTGCGGGCAATCTCGGTTTGCCGATTCAGAACAGCAAGGTAAGGACTCTGGATGGGGAAGCCCGTATTGGGCGCATTCACAACCAAGCCCGATTCTTCGATGCTCTCATTCGCCTGATCGGCGTAGGCGAGCGCCATGCAAAGTCGGGCGAGCAACGGAGCGTCGATCGGCGAGAGATGGCCCGGTGCGACATTTGCCAAATACATAGTCCAATATCCCAGCGCCCGCTCATTCTCTTGCACGACCTGCGGGCACATCATATCGCCTGCCGCAGGCGGTGGCACCACTGTGGTGAGCCGGCGTTTGCCGGGGTTTCCCGCTGCGATTTTCAGTGCCAGCGGCTTGGGCTTTTTACCACGCAGGGCTATTGGTGCTCCGTGTTGTATGAAGTCTGGTGGCGCTTGATATGCCCTTCAATGTTGTCGGCCGAAGATGGCTGCATGCAGTATCTCCTGGATTCTATATGCGTCCGAAGAATTTTGACGGCCGTGCGGTCGTAGTCGCTTACCAAAAAAACTTTTTATCCCCCTATCCCCCTTGTGTCACTCCCCGCGCGCAGTCCTAGCGGAATGACAACTCTTGCACAACGCAACCACATTCTCTCGATCCAGCCGCAAGTCCGGCCGATCTCGTATCCTGACAAGGTGGTGCACTTCGGTGGCCGCCGTGATGCGGCCTGCCGCCGCACAGTCCCGACACAGCGGCTCGGTGGCCAACACATAGGTCCGAAAGCGAAACCAAAGCCGATCGTAGCCGCGCTTGTCGGATGACGGTCGCTCACGATCATAAGCACCACGCGCGGGCTGACCCGCAGGACGGTGCAGAGGTGGACGAACTGGCAAAGCCCATCCCTCAAAAGGGGGAGGCCGCGCGGCATCGCGCCGGGGCCATACCTTTACACACTCAGCCTCGCGGCTTGCGCGATCACATGCGCCAGCGTGATTGCCATCCCTTCCGGGAATGCCAACCGAAGCGCTGCCTGCGCTGAGGCGGTCGCCATGCCGGCAACAAACTTCTCACCCCAATTAGTGAGATGGCCATTGTCAGATTCGCTGATCTCTTGGGCCCACTCCATCCGGGCAAGTCGATAGGCATCGGCAAGTGCTTCATCGGGCTTTTCCGAAGCCGGTGTTTCAAACCACCTTTGCGCCATCTCTAATCCTATTGGCTATGAGGAAACCGGCCATTTGTCGCAAATGATCCCGATAGGCCGGCGACATCGGGCTCAAGTCCTATTCACGCAGCTCATTGCCCCAAGCGACCCACTCAGCCCGCTGGTGCCGCGCGAACAACTCGATGCGGCGGACTGGTCCGAACAGACGTTCAAGTGCCTCGGCGACCTCGTCCGGCTTGCGACTGTGCTCGCGCCTAGGAGCATGCAGGACCTGGTTGACGCCGCGATCCATCACTCGGAGTCCATTGCCGCGAGTGAAAAGGAGCGCCTGCTCGGAAGCCTTTCTGGTGTAGTAGCCCTTGCCGATTACTGGCGTTCGCTCGTCGGCCTGTGTGACTTTCACCCACACGAACGCTTCGGACTTGTAACTGTAGCCCCACGCCTCGGCTACCTTGAATGCCTGATCGTGACGCGGACCGTAGACCCAGATCACCAACACGGAATCGCGTGCCGCGATATCCCGGACGGGAAGCCGGCATATCTGATCAACTTCCATCGTCGAGTAGTGCCTGCTCGGGCTTCTGCCTTGGCCCTTTGCGCTGCGCGTGTGAAAGGACCAAGGTGGGTCCGCATAGACCAGATCAAACGGCCCAGGAGGGAGCGGTGGTGTAGCGGCACGTAGCTGGCGCGAGAGCGTCTGCCTGCATGCTGCCGAGCATGTCTTTGCAGACTTGCGTCGAGCCGCGAACCGTTCACCGCAGACCCGGCACCGAAGCAAAAGCCGCGGCGCTGTCACAGTAGTCGTTGTTGTGACAGATATCACGGCGCTCATCTCGGACGAAACTCCAGACCGATCCCCTGGAGCGCGATGCAAAAGCAGGGGTCAGATGGCCGATTTTCGCGCCGAGATGGGGGATTTTCGGCCATTCTGGTGACGCACATGCCAAGTGCGTCACCAGAATTCCTGAATAATATCCGAAGTTTAGCGCTCCTGGTGACGCAGGTGACGCACACTCCATATATATTCCCACAAGCCCCTATAGGCCCCACCACTGCTCTTTTCCCCGCCCATGCCCTCTTTAGGAAAAGTGCGTCACCATGCGTCACCACGGGCTGAATCTCTTGGTTTGGCTGGGCAAATTGGTGACGCACGGTGACGCACTGGTGACGCAGATCGGGTGTAATCATCGATGTGCGTCACCGCTTTCCGCGCTTCCAAACTCTGATCCCGCCGTGTGCTCGCGCTGCGCGCGTCCATCCTAAACGCTCGAGCACAGCGCTAATCCGGCGCTGATCTGCTGTGGCGAGTCTTGGAACCTGAATGGACAACGCATCGCGCGCCACCCGCAGGATCGTGGTCTGCTTGATACCCGCGAGGTATTTGGCGATGGGTTCTTCCCACGCGTCGCCTTCATACCGGCGCTGCTGCTCAGGCCCGATGTATTTGGTTTCGAACGAGTGATCCGGCCACCAGCGCTGGCCCTCGCGATACCGAACGACAGCCTCGGCAAAGAGCTGATCCCGGTCACGGGCGAGTGCAGCAATGTCGATGGCGCCCGTCTTCACGGGCCAGAACCTACGCCCTCCAGTTTCATCCCGAAGGTATGCGGATCGATTCGTGGTGCCGACGAACACGCATTGCCGGGGCTCGATCACCTCGCAACGCCCATAAGGGGGCCGGTAACGCTCTACTCTCCGAGTGATAAAGGCTTTCAGCAACTCCACCTCAGCCCTGCTGAAGGCGCTTAGCTCCGAGACCTCAACCAGCCATTTGCCGCGCAAGTGCTGCGAAGCATCCTTGTGCTGAATGTCAGCAAGATTTTCGGAGAACCATTCTGCCGCAAGGATGCTGCAGGCCAAGGACTTCTTCGTCCCCTGCGCCCCCTCGAACACGATCATATAGTCCACTTTGCACCCGGGATCGAAAACACGCGCCACCGTCGAGATCAGAAACATCGTTCCGATGCCGGCCGTATAGGCGCTTTGCTTCGCGCCGAGATAGGAACTTAGCCAGCTCGGAAGCCGCTCAATGCCATCCCAATGTAGTTCGTTGAGATAATCCCGAACGGGATGAAAGGCGCGTTCCCGGGCCCGCAGGTCTATCGCGGTGTGAACCGTGTCCTTCGATACCGCGACGAGACCGGCGAGCTGTAGCCATTCCTGTACGGCCGTCACGTCCGCGTCGGTCAATGGTCGCGGTGCGTTCAGCTGGCCGGCGGGCAACGGCTTCACCAGCAAAGGTGCACACAGCATTTGATCGAAGCAAACTAACTCGCACAGCTCTGGCGCTTCCCGTAGGGCGAGGAGAGCATTCGCGAGATTGCTGCGAGGCCTGCCGTCATCGGTGAGCTGGCACCGGCCGAGCCAGCTCAGCGAAGCTCCGGCATCTGTCCCAGACTCCGGTTCAGGCGGCGGCTCAGCCTCGGCCTGGGCGACCAGCTCAAGCAACTGCTCTGCAGTCCCGCCCTTCTCGATCCAGTCTGAAGCGTCACCTTTGACCGGCAGGTCCGGCAGCCTCAGGACCAGCACTGACTCGGCAGCGCCCTTCAGCTTGTCGCGCACATCGTACGCATGCCGCTCTCCGGACAAATCATTGTCCGGCAAGACCACCACCTTGCGGCCCCTAAAATATCTGGCGAAGGCATCCGGAAACTTGCCTGCGCCACCGGGGTTGGTGGTGACTATGAGTCCGAGCTGGCGGAGCGCATCGGCGTCCTTTTCGCCTTCCGGAACGAACACGATGCAGTCCGCCGGCGCGGCGAGTAGCTGGGGTAGGTGGTAAGGGACTGGGTCGATGCCGCCCAGATTCCAAACCCAGCCGCCACTGCCATCCGGCCGGCGCTGGCTGAACCCCTTTGGATCATAACGAACCACCTGAAATAGCAATGCGCCGGTCGCGTCGCGATAGTCATAGGTGGCCACGATGCGGCGCCTTGGACGCGCGTCTACCTCGAATCTCTTCTCACGTAACCAATCAAAAGCGGCGCCGTTTGCGAGGCCGAGCCGTTCGCGGAGCAGGTCTAAAACCCCGCCCCCCTTACCAGCCTCGTGGTCATACCAGGTGCCCTTTTTCGGGCCGCCCGGGTGATCCCCCTCACTGGTTGCGCTCGATTGACCCGGACGGGAGCGGTTTCACGGGCAGCGAGCCAATCCGGGAGCTTATCCACGTCGAACAAAACTAGCTTGCCGATTTTAATCTTGGGGGGACCGATCCGGGCAGCATCCCAACGGGAAAGCGTGCGCTCCGTGACTCCGAGAGTCATGGCGAGCCGATCGGCAGTGAAATATCGCTTGCCAGCAATTTCAAGCTCGCCGTTTTCGGCCAGTATCGTCGCTGAAGGGCCGCCCAACCACTCACGGTCCGCGTTGGCCGGCGAATTAGCTTCATGCTCTTCCAATTGTTCGTCCTTTTAAAGAAGCGGCCACCACCATGCTGCCGCAATGCGGACGAACCTGTAGTCACAAGGACACCGCCATGTCGAAATTGGCAAAGTGGCGAGCGTGATTTAGTCGCCAGTTTCTTTCGCCAATTTCCGCCGTCTCTGGATTGGCTGGGCAGAAAAGCAACCCGCCGTCTGAGTCTCGCACGATAGTGCGAGCGAATAGCTGCGAGAATTCCGCTTTGACCGGCAGCCCAGCGCTATCTCGATTGGAAATCTTATCTCGGACCGTGCTCGGTCGTGATCAGCTCACCGACAATGCGTGAGATCGGCCGAAAGAAATTTGGCAAATTGGCGAGCGTAGTTTAGTCCGCAACTGTCAGGTCAGGCGCCGGAGTTGCGGCGATCTTTCCGAAGTCGCCGCCCCCGTTTCCGACGCTGCAGGAAGGGAGACCGTCCGCACCGGCTGAACTCCGGCCTGGATTGCCTTCTCCACCGCGACCTCGCCGCCTGCGGCCGCCAGCAGATGCTTTAGCCTGGCGAACTCCCCGCACCATCTGGCTTCCTGGTCAGC
>JAFAHH010000921.1 GCA_019237355.1 Acetobacteraceae bacterium
CTCAATCTGATTGGCTACAACCTGATCCGGCTCCCCAAGCTGATTGCGCTGGCATAGGAGGAGTCTGTCGCGATCGCTGGAATGCAACGTCAACGGAATGAAAACTCCCGGCATGGGAGGCGCGAACAGCCTCAAACAATCGCATAACTTTTGCTCACACCAAGCCGGGAGCTGCGCTGTTTCAGTTTTTCAGCAGACTGCTAGAGTGGGATGACTCTGGTTGAGGTCATCCCACTCTAGGGTCTTGGTTCTGAGAGCGCGATTCAGACTTTCCGGCGATTCCGCCTCAAGTCATCGCGCTCTAGTTTTCGTTTTCTACTTCGTCGTTGCGGATATGCAGCCCGTACGAAGGACAACGCGAGCTGCACTCTTTCCTCTCTTGCTTTCTACCACCAATTAAGCCGAATCCCAAAAAGCTTGCAGCGCCGGCGCCAACAGCGTCCTTGGATTGCCGGACGCCATCGCAAGGGCCTCTTCCCGGGTTGCAATCCCCGCCCCAACCACGTTGCGCACCGCCATCTCCAAGGTTACGGCCGACCCGGCCAGCCGACCCGTCTCAGCATCGCGCACGCTGCCATCCTCCCGCCCCTCAACTCGCATGCCTGCAAAACCATAAACCCCCGGCGGAGCCGCAGCAGCCGCGGTTGCATCCGTAACGAGAATGCTCCGGCCCACCCCTTTCGCCCGAACCATCACCTTCAGCACGCGCATCGGCACATGAATGCCATCGGCAATGAAACTGGCATGCAGCCGATCCTCCGCGAGCTGCGCCATGAGCGGATTATCGAATTTCGGCAGCACCGGCGCCAGACCATTCCCCAAATGCGTGACGAGCGAGGCGCCAGCTTCCGCAGCGCGCGCCACCTCCTCCGAAGTCGCCGCCGTATGGCCCAGCGCCACAACCATGCCCCGCCCCCGGGCCCAGCGAATGAACCGCTCGGCGCCGGGCAGTTCAGGCGCCAAGGTCACGAGCAGGATCGGGCGCGATAACCCCGCTTGCAGCCGCCCAATCAAATCAGAATCAGGCACCACCATCGCGCCGGGCGGATGGCAGCCCGAATAGCCTTGCCCCGGATTGAGGAACGGGCCCTCGAGATGAAACCCTGGCGCCATCCCCGGCCCGAGCCGGCTCGCGGCAATCGCCCGGTCCAGTGCACCAAGCCGGGCACCAAGATCAGGCTCCGCGGCGGTGATGATCGTGGGTAGGCAATGCGTGACCCCGCCCTGCAGCATCGCGGAAAACGCATGATCGATAGCATCGGCGGTTACCGAAGTATCGTTGAAATCGACCCCCGCGTAACCGTTGACCTGCAGATCAAACAGGCCGGGGCCCCGCATGCCTACCGGCGGACTTCCTTCAGCGCCTTGAACACCGATCGCCGCACGGTTTCCGGCTGCGCCCGAAGCGCCTCCATCATGTCCCGCAGCGTGCAGCGCAGGTCGTAGAGCTGGTCCACCAGTGCGAGCACGACCGGCACCGTATCTTCCGTAACCGCCAGGTCCTGTTGCAGATCCCGAATCAGGCGCACGCGGGCAATATCGATTTCCTTGAATACGAGCCCTTCATCCGGCTGCACCCAGCCGCGCTCCACCCACTTAATGATCTCCCCCTGCTTGAGGTCCGGGAATAATGCCGCGAGCGATTCGAGCTGCATCAGCCGCCCTCCATCCCCTCCCGTGGATTGAATTCGTGGCGAGGCTTCCAGTGCCGCAGAAACTCCGCGAGCTCCGGCTCCTCACCGGGGGGCACGATCACATTCAGCTCCACATATTGATGACCATGCTTAATCCCCCGCGCGCGGAGCCGGAGCCGGGTGCCCGTGCCTGAGTTCGGAGGCACCGTCACGCGCACTGCCCCTTTTATTGTTGGCACCGTGATCGCAGCACCGAGTACGGCTTCGCGGAGGGTGACCGGCAAGGTTATTACGATATCATCGCCGTCTCGGCGGAAATAAGGGTGCGGCGCGACAGTGATTTCGACCAAGGCATCACCAGCGGGCCCGCCTCCGATCCCAGGATTGCCCTGACCCTTCAGCCGCAATGTGTGCCCATCTTCGATGCCGGCCGGGATGGTCACATCCAAGGTGCGGCCATCGGGCAGCTCGATCCGCCGCTTCGTTCCGTTCGCGGCGTCCAGGAAGCTAACCGTGAGCGTGTAATGCGCATCCCTGCCGCGGGCCGAGAATCCCTCCCGCCGAAATCCACCCCCGAACCCTTCGCCGCCGCCGAAAGCGCCGGAAACTCCGCCGCCACCCCCGCCGAAAGCCTGGGCGAAGAAGGCTTCGAGATCCTCTGGGTCGATCTGCTGGGAGGTGCGATATTTACCGCGGCCGGGTGCATCGCCGTATTCCCGGTAAAAATGACGCTCGTGCGGCCGCTCTTGCCCGCTGGCGTCGATCTCGCCGCGATCATAGCGCGCCCGCTTATCGGGATCGGAGAGCAAATCATAGGCGGCGTTGATCGTCTTGAAGCGCTCCGCGGCTTCGGCTTTGCCGGGGTTCAAATCGGGGTGGTACTGCTTGGCCAGTTTCCGGTACGCCGCGCGGATCGTCTCCGCGCTATCGGTTTTCTGCACGCCCAGAATCTTATAGGGATCTTCCGCCATCAAGCGCCGGTCCAGGCGGGCTCGCGCTTTTGCAGGAAGGCGTCGATGCCCTCCTCGGCATCACGGGCCATCATATTCCGTACCATGACCTCAGACGCATATTCGTATGCCGCCTCGAGCCTCATCTCCGCCTGCCGGTAAAACGCTTCCTTCCCGATAGCAAGGGTCAGCGGGCTCTTCGCCGCGATCTGCCGGGCCAGGGCGCCCACTTCCGCATCCAGCGCCGCTTCAGGCACGACGCGATTGACCAGGCCCAGCTCCCTCGCCCGCTGCACACCGATCAAATCCCCGGTCAGCAGCATCTCCATCGCGGCCTTGCGGCCGACCGCTCGCGACAGCGCCACCATCGGGGTCGAGCAAAACAGGCCGATATTCACCCCTGGTGTCGCGAAGCGGGCGGTATCGGCCGCCACCGCCAGATCGCAACTCGCCACCAATTGGCACCCAGCCGCCGTCGCGATCCCATGCACCCGGGCGATCACCGGCTTCGGTAGGCGCACGATCTGCAGCATCAGTTGCGAGCACTGGGCGAACAGCGCCTGATACGTCTCGCGCCGAGGCTCGGAACGCATCTCGCGGAGATCATGTCCGGCGCAAAACGCCGGACCGGCGCCGCCTATCACGACGACCCGTACGTCCGGATCGGTCGCGATCGCTTGCAGCTCCGCTTGCAGCGCATGCATCAGGCCACGCGACAAAGCATTCCGCGCGCTCGGCCGGTTCAGGGTGAGCCAAGCAATCCCTGCTGCATCACGCCTCAGCAGGACCGGCTGTTCGCGGGCTGGCTGGGTATCCATCGCGATCTCCTCCGCGTTACTGTGCCGGAGGCATGTTCCGTCGGCCACGCCGCCGTTCAAGCCTGGTCTTTCCTCCGGCCTGAACGCTCACATGCTGACTGAGCCGAATCAGCGCGACCCGGCCACGTCGCTCTGAGAAACCTTCTCGAGCCGCCTGGGAACCAAGGGTTCATCGTCAGTCTGAGGAGTGCGCCAATTATTTCAGGAACTGCGGAGATGAGCGAGGCTAGCGCGCGATGCTTGAGGCGGAATCGTCGGAAAGCCTGAATCGCGCTCTGAAACCAAAGTTCCTAGAGCGGAGTGGCTTTACCTGAAGTCATCCCGCTCTAGAATCATCCCGCTCTAGCATTCGGACGCGGCTATTGGCTCTGGGTTATCGGCTAGCTTATGGGAATGGGTGCTGGTCACGATCCTCTCGGCTTCAGTTCGCTGCCGATCGCTAAATTTAGACTAGCTCGCGGCGAGTTGCAGGCGGGTAGCGGCGCGCTCACGGCCCATGAGCGGCAGCAAGAGGCGAAGCTCTGGTCCTTGCTCCTCGCCCGTCAATGCGAGCCGCAGGGGCTGGAAAAGCGCCCGGCCTTTGCGGCGGGTTTCGCGTTTCAGTGCCTCAGTCCAATCGCTCCAGACCTGTTCGCCCCAGGGCTCAGGGGGCAGCAGCTCCAGTGCCCGGCGCAGATAGTCCCGCTCGGCTTCCATAACGGGCGGCATAACCGTGCCTGAGACTACATGCCACCAATGCCGGGCCTCGCTCAGCAGATCGAGATTACCGCGCACGGCGAGCCAGAAGGCCTCCGTCGCACCCGGCGGCAGCCGATCGCGTACTGCCCCGAACGGCAGCTCGTGCAGCACGCGCCGGTTCAGCGCCAGCAACTGGCGCATATCGAACCGTGTTGATGAATGCGAAAATCGGGAGAGATCGAAATCAGCGGCCAGGGCTTGAAGCGGTAAAGGCTCCGGATCTTGCGACGTGCCGAGGCGTGCGAGATACGCGGCGAGCGCCGAGGGCTCGACGCCATCATGGCGTAAGCCGCGGAGCGAGAGGCTATCGAGGCGCTTGGAGAGCTTCCCGCCCTCCACATCCGTGAGCAGGGGCAAATGCGCGAATTGCGGGGCGGGGCTGCCGAGTGCTTCGAAAATATCGATCTGCACGCCCGTGTTTGTGACGTGATCCTCACCGCGGACCACATGGGAGATTCCGGTCTCGATATCGTCGACCACCGAGGTGAAAGTATAAAGCGGCGTACTATCGGCACGGATCAGCACGGGGTCGGAAACTGTAGGCAGCTTCACCGCGCGCCGGCCGAGCACCAGATCATCCCAGGCCACGATCGAGCCGGAGAGTAAAAAACGCCAGTAGGGCCGCTTACCTCCCGCCTCCGCGGCTTGCCGCTGCTCTGGAGTAAGATTGAGCATGGCGCGATCATAGACTGGCGGCAGTCCGCGTTTCATGCGCATCTGCCGCTTGGCATGTAACTCCTCCTCGCTTTCGAAGCAGGGGTAAAGCCGGCCGGATTGCTTGAGACGTTCTGCAGCAGCCTGGTAACGGGCGAGGCGGTCTAGCTGATGAAAGGTTTCATCCCATTCGACACCAAGCCACTGCAAGTCTAGCGGGATGGCGCTGGCATATTCCGCTTTGGAACGCTCCTGGTCGGTGTCGTCGAACCGCAACAGGAAAGGTCCGCCATGATGGCGCGCGAGTAGGTAATTTGCTAGCGCGATCCGGGCGTTGCCGACATGAAGCAGTCCGGTCGGGCTTGGTGCGAACCGAACCTTCATCGTTATTCGAAATCGTCCCGCCGGGGATCGAGCGCGCGCCAGTCGCGCTCTTCAATGCTGGCTGCGTGGGCGGCGAAATCGGCGAGCTCGGTGGCGCTGCGCCATCCAGCATCGCCCGCCTCGGCGACCTCTGCGTCCTCCCCGTAAGCGAACCAGGATTCGAGCACCTCCTTTGCGCCCATTCCGGGCACCCGGCACCGCTCGACCGAGTCCCGCACATAGCGCCGGGCGAAGGCGTTGGCCTGTATCAATGTCGGAAATCCCGCGACCTCCTCGACAATGTTGTCTTCAGAGGCGCCGGAATGATCGATGATGCGAACGCGCCAGCCCCCTTCTGGAGCGAAAAGCTCGCTCACGTCACGCAATACGCATCTTGACGTAGGTTCCTGGCGCATCTCCGAGAATCGGCAGCCTGCCGGCGCCAGGCTCGCGCGCCGCCACCATTTCATCGTGCTGGGATGTCACCCAATTCTGCCAGTCGGGCCACCAGCTTCCCGGTATTTCCGTCGCACCTTGGAACCAATGCTCGGGGCTGGGCGGGAGCTGGGCATTGACCCAATGGCTATATTTCGTGCCGCCGGGCGGGTTCACCACACCTGCAATATGTCCGGATGCGGCCAACACGAAGCGGTTTGGTCCTTGCAGGAGCTGCGTTCCCCGGTACGTCGATTGCCATGGAGCAATATGGTCCTCCCGCGTCGAGAGGAAATAGGCAGGAATCTTTATGTCTCGCAAATCGATCGGCACGCCTGCCAGCTTTATCCCGCCGGGTTCCTTCAGCAGGTTCTCCTGGTACATGTTTCTCAGGTAGAAGCTGTGCATACGGGCCGGCATGCGCGTAGAATCCGCGTTCCAGTACAGCAGATCGAAGGGGAATGGATCGTTCCCAAGCAGGTAATTGTTCACCACAAACGACCAGATTAGGTCGTTGGCGCGGAGCATGTTGAATGTCGTCGCCATCTCGCTTCCTTCAAGGAAGCCTCGGCGGTTCATCCTTTCCTCGAGTGCTTTGAGCTGCTCCTCATCGAGGAATACGCGTAACTCCCCAGCCTCTTCAAAATCCATCAATGTCGCGAAGAAGGTGGCCGATTTGACCCGATCATCGCCTTTCTTGGCCATGTAGCCTAGGGTGCTCGCCAGCAGGGTTCCACCGAGGCAGTAACCTATAGCATTGATCTCGCGCTCACCGGTTGCCTTCTCGATGGCATTTACCGCGGCGAGAGAGCCTTCACGCAGGTAATCCTCAAAGCCCTTCTCGGCGAGTTTCGCGTCAGGATTGACCCAGCTAATCACGAAAACCGTGTGTCCTTGCGATACGGCCCAGCGCACGAAACTGTTCTTCGGCCGCAGGTCGAGAATGTAGTACTTATTGATCCAGGGCGGGCTGATCAGCAGCGGGCGCTTTAGCACCTTATCCGTAGTTGGCGAGTACTGGATCAATTGCATCAAATCGGTTTGATACACCACCTTACCTGGCGTGATGGCGATGTTTTCGCCGAGCCGGAAGGC
>JAFAHH010000925.1 GCA_019237355.1 Acetobacteraceae bacterium
CAGCCGCCTTCGCAAAGACCCGACCGTTGAGCACGGCCTGGCATTCTGGTGCGTCTCCGACAACCTTCGCAAAGGCGCCGCGTTGAACGCGGTGCACATCGCGGAGGCGCTGGTCGCGCAAGGGTTGCTGGCCAAAAAAGCCGCGTAAACCCAGCTCCGCGGTGGCGTCCCCGTGCGTTGACCTCTCTGGCAACGCGGCGTTAAGGATGCCGCAATGAGGGGAAGGAGCGGGCGGTGGCCGATGTGCGCGATGCGCTACTCGTAGCGCGAAACTCAGAGGGGAAGATCGTCAAGCGACCGCTTTCGCCACATCTGCAGGTCTATAAGCCCGAGATTACGACGACGCTTTCCATATTCCACCGCGCCACGGGAGTTTGGGTGTCGATCGGTACGCTGCTCCTGGTCTGGTGGCTCGTGGCTGCCGCAACATCACCCGAGGCTTATGGCCGCGTGCAGGGCTTCATCGGCTCCTGGTTCGGCCTGCTCCTAATGTTTAGCTGGACCGCGGCGCTGTTCTATCACTTTTTCGCCGGCATCCGGCATCTCGCGTGGGATGCGGGTTACGGCTATGACAAGCCCATCTATGCATACACGGGTTGGGCGGCGGTGATCGCAACCGGCATCTGCACCGTGCTTATCTGGATCATCGGTCTGGCGGTGTGGTGAGCCCATGTCGGAAACTGGAAAATCCCACGCCGTAACGTCACATCATGTGGCGATCCTGCGGAGCCAGCTCGGCCGGGTTCGCGGCTTGGGCGCGGCTAAATCCGGCGTGCACCATTGGTGGGCGCAGCGGGTCACCTCCATTGCACTTCTTCCGCTAACGCTGTGGTTCATTGGCGGCGTAATCAGCCTTTTGGGCGCGCCGCACCAGGCGGTGCTGGACTGGTTTTATAGCCCTTGGACGACGGTGTTGATGCTGTGCCTCGTCATCGCCACCTTTCACCATATGCATTTGGGGCTGCAGGTGGTGATCGAGGACTACGTGCATGACGAAAGAACCCGGTTCATCTCACTACTGGCCATCCGGGCAGTCACGTTTTTGCTTTTCATGGCCGCCGTCGTCTCGGTGCTGAAGCTCGGTTTATAACGAAAGAAACCGTAACATGAACGCGATCACCATGCCCTCTTCCCGGGCCTATAATGTGATCGACCATACATATGATGTGGTCGTGGTCGGGGCGGGGGGTGCGGGGCTGCGCGCCACCTTCGGCATTGGCGCCGCTGGGCTCAAAACCGCCTGTGTCACCAAGATATTTCCCACAAGGAGCCACACGGTCGCTGCACAAGGCGGCATCGGCGCAGCGCTCGGCAATATGGGCGAGGATGACTGGCGCTGGCATATGTACGACACCGTAAAGGGGTCGGATTGGCTCGGCGATCAGGACGCCATCGAATATATGTGCCGGGAGGCAATCCCGGCGGTATATGAGCTGGAACATTACGGGGTGCCGTTCAGCCGCACCGAGGATGGCCGCATCTACCAGCGCCCATTTGGCGGCCACATGGTGCAGTACGGCAAGGCACCCGCGATGCGCGCCTGCGCCGCGGCCGACCGTACCGGCCACGCCATCCTACACACGTTATATCAGCAAAGCCTCAAGCACGACGTGGAGTTTTTCGTCGAGTATTTTGCGCTCGACCTGATCGTGGATGAGGGCGCGTGCCGGGGCGTTATGGCCTGGTCTCTCGAGGATGGCTCGATCCACCGGTTCCGGGCCCAAATGGTGGTCCTCGCAACGGGCGGCTATGGCCGGGCTTACCAGTCCTGCACTTCCGCCCACACCTGCACGGGCGACGGCACGGGCATGCTGCTCCGTGCCGGGCTGCCGGCCCAGGATATGGAATTCGTGCAGTTTCACCCGACGGGTATCTTCCCGGCCGGGTGCCTCATCACCGAAGGCGCGCGCGGTGAAGGCGGCTATCTGACCAACAGCGAGGGCGAGCGCTTCATGGAGCGGTACGCGCCCACGGCCAAGGATCTGGCCAGCCGCGACGTCGTTTCTCGTTCCGAGACCATCGAGATCAACGAGGGCAGGGGGTGTGGCCCGAATAAGGACCACATGCTGCTCCATCTCGAGCATCTCGGCGCGGAGCTGCTCCACGAGCGGCTGCCCGGCATTTCTGAGACGGCCAAGGTATTTGCCGGGGTGGACGTAACCAAGGAACCAATCCCGGTTCTGCCCACCGTGCATTATAATATGGGCGGGGTGCCTACGAACTACCGTACCGAAGCACTCAACCCCACCGAATCTGATCCAGACGCCATCGTGCACGGCCTCATGGCGGTAGGTGAGGCGGCCTGCGTTTCGGTTCATGGTGCCAATCGCCTCGGCACGAATAGCCTGCTCGATCTTGTCGTGTTCGGCCGGGCGGCGGCGCACCAATCCGCCGAAATCCTCAAGCCGGGGGCGAGCCAGGCGCCGCTGCCGCCGAAAGCCGGCGAGGATGCGCTCGATCGCTTCGACCGTACCCGGCACGCCAAGGGCGGCACGCGTGTTGCCGATCTGCGCGCCGACATGCAGCGCACCATGCAGTCCCA
>JAFAHH010000577.1 GCA_019237355.1 Acetobacteraceae bacterium
GACTCGACTCCGCCACAGGCGAAGCCCCCCTGCCTTGGGCTGAGGTCGCGTGCGCGCGCGAGAGCAGTCAGGCGCGCCCCTTGCGGGATAGGCAGCGCAGTCGAAAGCCTTCGCCCATTGCTGGGGGCGCGCACTAATGTGCCGTCGCGTAACGGCAACATCATTGCGACAATACCAACGACCGAGATGACGCGAGTGACAGAAATCGGCCGAGCCAAGCCACCTCCTGCCGCGTATTGGTGGCGCCCGGAACGGAAACCTCCTCTCGAGACCGGGGTAGGGCTGTGTGGCAACGGTGGTCGGCATTGCCAGGCAGCACAGCCAGGGCCAGCCTCAAGTTCCGCCTCCTGCGAGAAATTTAAGGATCAATATTGGGTTTGGGACACAGGCGCTAATGCTGGCGTTTCGCGCCGCTTGCGACCGGCCCACCTCCTTCCCCGCGCCCCGAGCCAGCGAAGCCCAAGCCCCCCTTTGACAGGGGGAGGGGCCGCTAATGGATTGAGGTGGGGCACCCGTCGTGAAGCCCGGCTGCGCATGGTCGACGCCGTGTACGGGCCCGAACCGCAGACGGAGGCCGATCGCGAGCGCAGCTGTGAACAAAGGCGGTGTTAACGCCCGCCGGGCGCGCAATACCGTCCGGTGTCCGCGAAGACGTAAGAGGCCCTATGGCCGTGACGGTTGCGGAGGGTAGGGGTCATCCATCTCCGGCCCGTTGACCACGAAGTGATTCGGTACCTGGCCGGGCTCCTGGCATTCGAAATTTGCAGCATCGTCAGTGCTGCCGCTACCCTTGTAGACCGCAAAAGCGGGGTAGGGGCAGAGCGGTCGCGTCCGGTCGACCACACCGTTCGTTAGATGGGATGCAAGGATGGTGGCGGGCGCTATCCCCTTTTCGACTCATGCTTTGAGATCAGGCATTGAGTCGAAGGTGCCCGGTCGTTGATGCCGGTACCGCCCGGCCCCATAAACAGGCGGTAAAACTCCTGGGTCTGGCGGAAATCCCGGTCCTCGAGGGACCTCCACCCCGCGGCGGATCGCTACCGGTCCGCCATCCTCACGTCGTCTACTACTGCGCCAATTCGAATGATGCCGGAGGCATTGTCTATTGCTACCGTTCGCTCGACGGCGGCAATACGTTTAGCTTCGCCGGCAATCCCGACCCTGAGCTCCCTTCGGGTTGTGTTGAAACTCACCCAGCGCGAGCGGGCGTCGTCGGTCCTGACGGTGTCCTTTATTTCCCGACTCAACTTTGTGACGCCAGCGCGACCCCCAACAGCGTCCTCGGCATCGCTATAAGTCGAGACGAGGGCGCTACGTGGGATCACCGGACGATCGCGACCACCCAGATCCAGAATATTTACATTCAGTCGACCGCCGTGGACGCCGATGGCAATCTGTACATCGCCTGGATCGGCCCGGGCAATCTGCAGTACCTGACAATCTCGCGAGACCGCGGCAGCACCTGGAGCACGCCGTTCCCGCTCGCCGCTCCCGGCGTCCAGCAAGTGCTCACAGTCGCGGTCGCCGCCAGGGCACCAGGCCAGATAGCGCTCGCATATCAAGGAATCACTGATGGGACGAACTTCAATGGCTACATCACCGCCATCATGAATGCCTTCGCCAAGCGTCCTCTCTACTGGAGTACGACGGTGAACGACCCTACGGAACCATTGGTGAACGGTCTCAATGCTCAAACCTTCGGTGATCGCATTTTGTACCTTACCGATGTGATCGGCTCGGACGGCAGTGTCTGGGCAGGGTTTCATTGTGCCGAGACTGCGGCTTGCCCCGGCCAGCGACTCGACATGGGGCGGTTGGCGCCGAATCCCTTTTAAAAATGTGAGTTCCCGGAACTGAAGCGGCCCAGCTTCCCCCAAGCTCAGCGTAAGCGCTCGGCGAGAGCCGAGCCTCCTGAGGTTGCAGCGCCGATCCCGTCGGCGCTTTTGTTTCAGAGGGCATCTCCAGGTCCCTAGCCACACCGTGGCACCGTGGCCTATGAAGCTCGGTATCGGGATAGCCTCAAAATCTTAGCCCAGCGGGGCTTGCGTCGTTCAAGGGGGCGGCACCCGAAGATATCGCGGGCCGTTTGCCGGAGGAAAGTACGGAGGTAGCGACGTATCGAGCGGTGCGGGCACGGAGGAGCTCGCCGCCTGGTTGATCAACTGCGCCGCGTCATCGTCAGCTATCCAGCGTTCCTGCAGGAGCTCATAAGCCTCAGTTCCGACCTGCTGAACGTAGGTGTCCTGGTTACCATACAACGCTTGCAGCGTCGACTGACTCAAGGGGACCTGGTAGGCCCAGAGGAAGCAATTCGTGCCCTCCCCGACCCGCGTAGAAATAGGCTCGTCGACATAAGGTGTTCGCACCCCGCCTTGGAAATTTCCGTACTGGTCCAAGATCGGCTGACCGCTGCTGTCGGTGGCAAAAGGTTGAGCGTGCGGGGGCGGCTTTCTATATAGGATCCATTCCTCGATGTTCCTAAAGATGCCGTCAAAAATCACTCCCTTCGGAAAATCGTTAATCGCTGCATAGAGGGGCGCGCCAAACTCCGTGCATTCCTGGTAATCCTCGAGCGGTTCCGACGCTATGACCGGAGCGAGCAGATGCAGCACCTTCGGCGATGAAGTAAAGAGGTTGTCGGCCGGAGCGAAATGCGAGGCCCCCGCTATTTCATAGAGTCGGAATTGCCCCGGCGAGGTGTCTTGGTCTGGCTGTCGCGTGGCGGCATTGAAGTCGAGCTGCGTATTGGCTCCAATAACAAGCACATTGATCGGCGTCAGCAGTGGAGAGCATCCGCCGGCGACATAGCCGCTGACGATCGGCCCGCCGTTCACGAGTGTCGTATACGGGTGGAAATCATTGATGTACGTGGTTACGGTGCCGCACGTCGCGGAAAAACCCGTCATGATCACATCCGCTACCCGAAGCCCGCGGATCGGATCGGACGAACTCTGCAGCAGCGCCGCCACCTGGCTCAGGATATCGTAGACTGGCAGCGCCGACAGATAAGTTAGCGAGGCGTAGCGACTGGGGTTAAACGCCTGCGGCCCGTTGTTGTTGCCGGGTTGCTGAACCCCACCGTTGAGATAGACCCAGCGATAAGGCGACTCCCAATGCCTCCGCTCGCGTCCAGGCTGGCGCTTCGCCGCACGGCGCCGACCGCGTCACCGGATCGGGGCTAAGCTGGCTTCTGACCGGTTATCCACGTCCTTGGGGGGAGTATATGAAGAAGGCGGTCTTTTTACGCCCGCGTGAGCTCGGATTTGCAGAAGAAAGAGCGCACGATCGAGAGCCAAATCACTGAACAGAAGGGCCAGATCAGGCAAGCTGGCGTTCTCGTGAAGGAGTACGTCGATGACGGGTACAGCGGAGCGCGGCTGGACCGTCCCGCCCTCGACGAGCTGCGCAGGGACGTTAAGACCCCACTCTTCGACAGCATCTACTTCTTGAACACCCTCCCCCCGGGCAGGGCAAGGGAAAATAAACAGCCAATGGATGCGAGGTCGCTACCCCTTGCGAGCCTCGGCGATCATCTCCACAAGCCTGTCGAGGTCGAGCGCCCCGGGAACGATCTTCTTGCCGACGATAAAACCGGGCGTCCCACGGATGTTGAGCGCCACGGCGAGGGCCAGATTTGCTTTTTTTTCCTGCTGGATCTCCGGGGCAGCCATGTCCTGCTTGAGCCGGCCGACATCAAGCCCCACTGACCCCGCCACTTTGTAAACTGTGTCGTCGGTAATCTGACCCTTTGTCGCCATCATCGCCGTATGGAACGCCTCATATTTGCCCTGGCGTTTGGCGGCGAGCGCCGCACGCGCGGCGACGACCGATGCGGGCCCTAGTACGGGAAACTTCTTGTAGACAAAGCGCAACTCGTGGTCCTGCTTTAGCACTGTGTGCAATGTCGGCTGCACTTCTTTGGAGAGGGACAACGATAGTCGAAGAATTCGACAATGTTGACGTCGCCTTTCGGGTTGCCGCCTAACGGGGTTGCGGGATCATCGAATCTCGTTTGCGCGCTCGCTAAGAACCTTTGTCGCCTGATCGGATGGAATTTCGGCAGCGCCGACCGATCGACCGGGGATGGCGGCCAAGAGCCCGCCGGCTACGGCCAAGCCTACAAATGGCATGCGGTGCGGCATCGCGATAAACACTCCCACAACAAAGGTTGAGGACGAGACAGGCTGCGCTCAATGGATGTTCACCAGACCACCTGCGGACACGTCGAAATGCTCGGCTTCGCGGTGGATGTTTCCCGCC
>JAFAHH010000581.1 GCA_019237355.1 Acetobacteraceae bacterium
TGTTCGTCTGCTGAGGCTATTGCTGGATCAGATGGTAATAGCAGAGCGACCAATTCGACAATAAAAGACATTGGATTCCTACTAGAAGCAATCAACTGCATCACAGATGGAGTTAAGCGTGATCCCAAGCTTCTTGATGGAGAGGTAAGAGAAGCAAGCAGTTTATCAGATGTTGATCCATCAGCTTCCTGATAGACGGGAACTCTACAGCGTCCCAGGGTATTTCCCGGAAGCTTTCGAGAAAATGGACCATCATGGCTGGTAATTGCGCCTCTGGGCGGCGGCGGCAGAGCAGACAAAATCGGATCGAGCAACACCCGGCGCTGGATGTGAATCAACTGGGCAGGGCTGGCGCGTTGCGCCCAGGCTCAGAGGTGGGTTGTGAATGGAACAATGGCGCCGCTGCGGTCTTGGTCGCCGGGGAAAGCCATCTGTGCGTGCATTATAAGGTGCATCATAATGGGTACGGCGGTGGCGCTCCGGAGACCCAGACGATCACTATCGCCTGTATCCCATGGCGCTTTGGAAGTTCGCGGCGGTATTTCGAATGCGACACCTGCCATCGGCTGGTATGGACGTTATATGCCATAGGTGGCCACTTCGCCTGTAGGCGGTGTTCCGGGCTGGTTTATAGCAGCCAGCTCGAACCGCCATGGATCCGCGCGGAGAGGCGTGTGAAGAAGCTTGAGGCACGTCTCGGCAATCCTGCAGTCTCCCTTCAGAAACCGCGGGGGATGTGGGGTAGCACATATGCCCGCCTGCTGGAGAAAGCCGTAAAGGCGGATGAGATCGCCGCCGAAGCTTTCTCGCGTCGGATTGGAAAATTCCTCGAGTGGTCCGATCGCGGCCGGAGCCGATAGATCCCTCCCTTGGTCATCAGTGCCCAGGCAACCTCATAGCTCATCGACCCCTTCGCCTTCCAGTTTTGCGTTCGGGGGCGCCGGAGGCGGGTTCGTAGAATTTGTACGGGAAAGGCTCGGATTCTGCATTTGATCCGACACATCGGGCACCGGAACGATTTCCTCCTGTGTTTCTGGGAGTTTCCCCGGTGCCGGATACCGGAGGGGGCTTGTGCACATCCGGCACCGGCTCCGGCCCCGTACCCTTTTGGGCGGTGCGCGGTGTGGTGTCGGATGCGGTGCGCGGACCCTCTGCAGTATCCGGCACCAGGGGAGTTCCCTCTGATTTGCTGGGCTTTTTCGTTCCGGTGCCCGATGGGCCGGATCAAATGCAGAATCCGGGCCTTTCCCGCACAAATTCTCCGTGGCCGGCTGAGCTTGCGAGCCTCACTCTTCGAGGTTGTGCGCTGGGAGATAGCGCCGGCAGGCATTGCTGAACTGCTACCGTCCGTGTCCCGACCTCGCAGTAGAGTCGAGGGCGGGCGCGGTGACGGTGCACGCCCGATGACTTCGGCTGCACTCTTGTGCAGCCGCCCCGTTTGGCACGACCATAGCCCGTTTCCGTCCCCTCTCATCGAAGATAGCCTGAGGGGCAAGTGGCAACGGCACGAAACAGTGGCGCGGCACCCGCCCATCGCCCGCAATACCTGCTCCCAAAGCGCCGCCTTCCCCGGCTCAATCGAAGGGGCGGTGAATGCCCGCAATTTCCTTGCCTATGTGAAGCAGCGCGGATCGCGAACCGCCTTGCTCTTGTGGCTCCGCACGTCGGCCGGCCGGCTTGCCCGTTGGCTTGGAGTTCGTTCCCGCACCTCCCTGCCGGCTGCCAGCCCGGTTTAACTTGGCAATGCCGGCGCAAGTGGATTAGCCCTCAGCGCCTATGCCGGGCGCGCCTCCTTGCCCCAGGAGCAGGATACAGGAGGTGAATGGGTGTCCCTGGTCTGAACCTATAATCCTGCTCGCCCTCAGCCGGCGTCATAGGGAGGGGAGGCGAGGGGCGTGCTCCGGTTCAGCTTGAATACTGAAAGCGTATACTCTGCCTTAGCGATAAGTGCAGTTCGTCAAGGTATGTGATGGCCGTGGATTATCTCGCCGACGGTTTCCGTCTGGTCGATTCACAACTGGACATTGCCAAATTTGCAGCGTGTCTTGCATTCATGGACGGCTTGCCATCGTTTTCGATGTACAAGTCGTACGTTTGTGAGGTCGCTGCACGGTCGAGCGGACCTTCACTCGATGTAGGCTGCGGGCTAGGGTAGGATGTTCTCAGGGTCGCGCGGCGAATGCCGAAATACACAGCGTTCGGCATCGACCTGAGCGATAGATTTGTCAATACCGCGCGAGCTCAGGCCGAATCGCTTGATGTAGCGAATGTAAAATTCCAGCGTATGGACGCTCACCA
>JAFAHH010000606.1 GCA_019237355.1 Acetobacteraceae bacterium
GTTTCGTGGCGCTGCTTGGCGTGCTGGCCCTTACCGGCATGATCGCCCGCAACTCGGTGATCCTTATCCACCAGGTCGAGGAGGAGAGGGCGAACGGCCGCCATCCTTGGGATGCGGTCATCGAGGCCACCGCCCACCGGTTCCGCCCGATTCTGCTCACCGCTTCAGCCGCTATCCTCGGCATGGTCCCGATCGCGCCCACCGTCTTCTGGGGGCCGATGGCCTACGCGGTCATGGGCGGCCTGGCGGTCGCGACAGTCCTGACCCTTATATTCCTCCCCGCACTCTACGTGGCCTGGTTCCGGATTCAGCCGCCACCTCCGTCCGCTGCTGTGCCCAGCGGCGATCATCAGAGGCGACGCGCCTTGATCCGGTCATCCTGAGCTCTGACGATTCCGCCTCAAGCCATCGGGCTCTAAGGCTGGTCTTAGTAATGAGTGGCCGGTTTCGCACGCAACCCGCTTGTCGTGGCACCCTCGCTCTCCTAACTGACCGGCATGAGTGATCAACCCGATACGACACAGCCTGCCAATGACGAGGCTGAGCAGCAAGCCCCGGATCCTTCCGCGCAGATCGCGGGCCTCGAGCGAGAAGTGGCCGAAATGCGCGACCGCTGGATGCGCGCTGAGGCCGAGATCGCCAATGTCCGGGCCCGCGGCCGGCGTGAGGTGGACGAAACACGCCAATACGCGATTCAGAAATTTGCCCGCGACGTGGTGGAAGCAGCCGATAATATCCGGCGCGGCATCGAAAGCCTCCCCCCCGCGGTGCCGGGCGAGCCCGAGATCGTGGCCAAGCTGCACGAGGGCCTCTCCAACATCGAGCGGAGCCTGCTCGCCGTGCTCGAGCGGAACGGCATCGAGCGCATCGATCCAACCGGCCGGCCTTTCGACCCGAATTTGCACCAGGCGATGGCGGAACAGGAAAGCCCCGACCACGCTCCCGGGTCCGTCATGCAGGCATGGACGCCTGCGTGGACCTTGAATGGCCGGCTGTTGCGCCCGGCCATGGTCGTGGTGGCGAAAGCGCCGAGACCCGTTTCCGAACCCGCGCAAACCAGGCTCGACACCACAGCCTGACCGGCGGAATCCAGTGTCTCGCCTCTTGCCGTGCTCGGCCCCGGCTCATACATCCCATTTGTATCCCTGTAGGGGCGCGTTCGGTGCTTCGGGCCGCCCGCGTCCGCTGAAGAAGGAGATTTCCCAATGAGCAAAGTTGTTGGCATCGATCTCGGCACCACCAATTCCTGCGTCGCCATCATGGAAGGCAAGGACGTTCGGGTGATCGAGAATGCCGAGGGCGCGCGAACCACGCCCAGCATGGTCGCTTTCACCGACAGCGGTGAGCGCCTGGTTGGGCAGTCAGCGAAGCGCCAGGCTGTAACCAACCCCAGCAACACGATTTACGCCGTCAAGCGCCTGATTGGCCGGCGTTATGACGACCCGATGGTGGCCAAAGACAAAGGCCTTGTCCCCTACGCCATTGTGCGTGGCGATAACGGCGATGCTTGGGTTGAGGTCAAGAGCCAGAAATATTCGCCGAGCCAGATCAGCGCCTTCATTCTGACCAAAATGAAGGAGACGGCCGAGGCCTATCTCGGTGAGCCGGTTCGGCAGGCGGTGATCACCGTTCCCGCGTATTTCAATGATAGCCAGCGCCAAGCCACTAAGGATGCCGGCCGCATCGCCGGCCTTGAAGTCCTGCGCATCATCAACGAGCCGACCGCTGCCGCTCTCGCCTATGGCATGGACAAGAAAAAGAGCGGGACGATCGCGGTCTATGACCTCGGCGGCGGAACCTTCGACATTTCCATTCTAGAAATTGGCGATGGCGTCTTCGAGGTAAAGAGCACGAACGGCGACACGTTCCTAGGCGGCGAGGATTTCGACCAGCGCGTCATCGACCACATCGCCGATGAGTTCCGCAAGGACCAGGGCATCGATCTGCGCCGCGACCGGCTCGCCCTGCAGCGCCTTAAGGAAGCCGCGGAGAAGGCAAAGGTCGAGCTCTCCTCCTCGAAGGAGACCGAGATCAACCTGCCGTTCATCACGGCCGATGCCTCTGGGCCGAAGCACCTGGTAATGAAACTAACCAGGGCGAAGCTGGAGAGCCTGGTTGACGACCTGATCCAGCGCACCATCGAGCCGTGCCGCGCCGCCTTGAAGGATGCCGGCGTTTCCACGAGCCAGATCGACGAGGTGATCCTGGTCGGCGGCATGACGCGTATGCCCAAAGTGATTGACACGGTGAAGCAGTTCTTCGGCAAAGACCCGGCCCGCAACGTCAACCCCGATGAGGTCGTCGCGGTGGGTGCCGCCATCCAGGCGGCGGTCCTGAAGGGCGATGTGCGGGACGTGCTGCTGCTCGACGTGACCCCGCTCTCGCTCGGTATCGAGACCTTGGGTGGCGTGTTCACGCGTCTGATCGAGCGCAACACCACGATCCCGACCAAGAAGAGCCAGATCTTCTCCACCGCCGACGATAACCAAACCGCGGTCACCATCAAGGTCTACCAGGGTGAGCGCGAGATGGCGGCCGACAACAAGCTGCTAGGCCAGTTCGACCTGGTCGGCATCCCGTCGGCACCGCGCGGCGTGCCGCAGATCGAGGTGACCTTTGATATTGACGCCAACGGCATTGTGCATGTCTCGGCGAAGGACAAGGCGACGGGCAAGGAGCAGCAGATTCGTATTCAGGCCTCGGGCGGCCTCTCCGAGCAGGACATCCAGCGCATGGTCCGCGAGGCCGAGGCCAATGCGGAGGCCGACAAGAAGCGCCGCGAGTTCGTCGAAGCACGCAACCACGCCGACGCCATGATCCATCAGGTCGAGAAGAACCTGAAGGAGCATGGCGATAAGATCTCGGCCCAGGATCGGGGCGAGGCCGAATCGGCCTTGAGTGCCGTGCGCAGCGCCATGGAAGGCAATGACGCAGCCGCCCTGAAATCCGCGACTGACCGGCTGAGCCAAGCCGCGATGAAGATCGGAGAAGCGATGTATCGCGAACAGGCTCAGGCTGCAGGCACCGGTGGGCCGGGTGCTGGCCCTGGCCCAGGGGAAGGCCCCGGCGGCGAGGCCGGAAGCCGGCCAGACGAGAAGGTGGTCGACGCCGAGTTCGAAGAGGTGGACGAAAAGAAGAAGCGGTCCGCTTAATCACGGGAAAGCGGATGCGAAGCCCGAGTCGCGCCCGCCTGGCCGAAGGCGGGCGCGATTTCGTTCGCTTATGGTATTGTGTGCGGCCGGGCTTTTAACCGGTTGGCACGCGCGGAAAGGATAAAATGGCGAAACAGGATTATTACGCCACCCTTGGTGTGAACCGTGATGCAAGCCCGGAGGACTTGAAAAAGGCCTACCGGAAACTCGCCATGCAGCACCACCCGGACCGCAATCCCGGCGACAAGAAGGCCGAGGCCCGCTTCAAAGACATCAACGAAGCCTATGATGTGCTGCGGGATGAGCAGAAGCGTGCGGCTTACGACCGTTACGGCCATGCCGCCTTCGAGCAAGCCGGTGGACCGGGCGGCTTCGCCGGAGGCTTTGATTTCGGCGGCGCCGGTGGGCTTGGCGATATCTTCGACCAGATGTTCGGCGATTTCATGGGCGCGCGCCGCGGCACCGGCCGGCCGCGGACTGGCGCCGACATCCGCCAGCACGTCGAGATCGATCTGACCGAGGCTTTCACCGGGACCAAGGTGAATCTGCGTGTCCCGACGCGCGTCGTTTGCGATGCGTGCAATGGCACGGGATCGGAGGATAAGACCCAGGGCCGCGATACCTGCCAAACCTGTCATGGAAGCGGTAAGGTTAGGTCGCAGCAGGGTTTCTTTGTGATTGAGCGCACTTGCCCGACTTGCGGGGGCGCTGGCCGGGTCATACGAAATCCATGCCGGATTTGCCATGGCGCCGGAACGGTGCAGCAGGAGCGCAGCTTACAGGTTACCATCCCAGCCGGGGTGGAAGATGGCACGCGCATCCGGCTCGCCGGTGAAGGCGAGGCGGGCTTTCAGTCCGCGCCGCCGGGCGACCTTTATGTGAATGTCTCAATCCGCCCCCATCCCATCTTCCAGCGTGACGCGGCGAACGTATTTATACGTGTGCCCTTGCGCATGACGCAGGCTGCGCTCGGCGGGGAGATCGAGGTGCCTTCGATCGATGGCGGGCGGGCCAAGGTGAAAATTCCGCCCGGGACCCAGACGGGGGACCAGTTTCGTTTGCGGGGCAAGGGATTTTCGGTTCTACGCAGCAACGTGCGCGGGGACCTTTACATCCAGGTTGCGGTCGAGACGCCGCAGCACCTTACCCGGCGGCAGCGTGAGTTGCTGGAGGAATTTGAGGCCGAAGCGACCGGTCACGCCAAAGGGCATCCCGAAACGGAAGGCTTTTTCGCCAAGGTGAAGGAATTTTTTGAAGGTTCCGGGCGGGGCTAGCGGGTAGGGCGATGATGGCGCAAGGCTGATGCTGTCGTGACGCCGGTCTGATTAGAGCGTCGGCATGGTGCCACGGTACTGTCCATATCCGCTCTGGATGGAAGGCGGCGCCATCATGCCCGAGGAATTCAGCCGTCGCGGATTCACTAAGGCCACTGGCACGATCGCACTCGGGATGGCAGCGCCAGCCAAGCTTGGCGACGCCCAGAGCTTACCGGACACTCAGGCGAGGCCTGCACGCCAAGGCCTGCCCGAATTCCCGCCCGGGTTTCGTTGGGGCGTGGCCACATCGGCGTACCAAATCGAGGGGGCGGTGAACGAGGATGGCCGTGGTCTCTCGATCTGGGACACCTACGCCCACACGAGCGGCAAGATCAGGAACAACGAAAACGGCGACGTTGCCGACGACCATTATCATCGCTACCGGGAAGACGTGAAGCTCATGCAGGCGATGGGCGTCAAGGCTTACCGGTTCTCGATCGCGTGGCCGCGAATTTTCCCGACCGGTACCGGTCAGCCGAAAAACCCGAGAGGCGTGGACTTTTACAGCCGGCTGGTGGACGAGCTGCTCGCGGCCGGTATCGAGCCATTTGCGACGCTATATCACTGGGACCTACCGCAGGCGCTGCAGGACAATTATGGAGGATGGCAGTCCCGGGACACGGCCCGGGCATTCGCGGACTACTCGGGCTACATCGCTGCGAAGCTGAGCGACCGGATCAAGAACTTTTTCACTGTAAACGAGTTCTCCGCGTTCGTGGACATGGGGTATCGTGGCACCGAAACGCAGGTGGGGGGCAAAGTGGTGACTATCGGCTTCGCTCCTGGCCTGAGGCTCCCCCCGGCGGAACTGAACCAGGTCCGCCACAACGCCGTGCTCGGCCACGGGCTATCCGTTCAAGCCATCCGCGCCAATGGAAGGAGCGGGACCAAGTGCGGGCCGGCCGAGAATATCAGTACGGCTGTTCCAGTACTTGAAACTTCCGAGCATATCACAGCCGCGGAGATCGCCACGCGTGAACTGAACGCCGCGTATCTGACGGTGATGCTGGAGGGGAAGTACACTGAGGCCTACCTCAATGGCGCGCCGGCAAGAACGCCCCAAAATTTACTGACGAAGACCTGAAGGTGATTGCCACGCCGGTGGACTTCGTTGGCATCAATCTGTACCGCCCGAGCGTCTACGTACAAGCCTCCGATCGAGCGCCTGGCTACCACACGATCCCGTTCAACAAATCGCACCCGCACATGTTATCGTCCTGGCACCTGCTCGGCCCCGAGGTGATGTATTGGGCCCCCCGGCAGGTGCGATCACTGTGGAATGTCGAGGAAATCTACATCACCGAGAACGGGTGCGCCGCAAGCGACAACCTATCGGGCGACGGGCGAGTTTACGATTCCGATCGTATCATGTTCCTGCGGAATCACCTGGCCCACCTTCAGCGGGCAACAGCCGAAGGAATGCCGGTTAGGGGGTATTTTCATTGGAGCTTGATGGATAATTTCGAGTGGTGCGACGGCTTTGACACAAGGTTCGGGCTGGTGTATGTAAATTTTCAAACCCAGGAGCGGACGCACAAGCTCAGCGCCACCTATTTCCGCGAAGCCGTGGCCCATAACGCCGTGCTATAGGTCAATGCGTGCACGGACGTCGCCCTTGATTCGGCTGACCACGGGTCGCTTTTTGTCCCGGCTAGTGATGGCCGGAACTAATCCGGCCATCAATATACCTTGCCTAGAGCACGATCGCTTGAGGCGGAAACGTCGGAAAGCGTGAATCGTGCTCTCGAACAAGACTCGCTAGAGCATGTTTGTTTCTGCTAAAAACAAACATGCTCTA
>JAFAHH010000613.1 GCA_019237355.1 Acetobacteraceae bacterium
TAGAGCATGTTTGTTTCTGCTAAAAACAAACATGCTGTAGTATCGTCGTAAACAAGAATGCCGAGCGTTTTTACGACGAAGGCGAGGATGTCTGGCCCAAGCGGTACGCCATCTGGGGCCGGCTGGTCGCCGCCCAGCCCGGACAGATTGCTTATTCCATCATCGACAGTAAGTGCGAGCGCCTATTCATGCCATCGGTGTTCCCGGCGATTGGCGCGGGCAGTATTGGCGAACTTGCAGAAAAGCTGGAGCTAGATCCCGGAAAGCTTGAAGCAACGGTCCACACGTACAACGCAGCCGTACAGCCCAGCCGATTCGATGCGAGTAAGCTCGATGGAAACCATACGAAGGGGCTTACACCGCCCAAGACGAACTGGGCGCAAAAGATCGATAGCCCGCCCTATCTATGCCGTGATTCCTTGGGGCGTGCTGGTGTTTTTCGCTGGCATCGCCTTCCTATTCGCGATCCTGGCGCTCGGCATGGGCGGGGCTAATTCTGGCGCGACACCGAAAGCGGCCCGGCGGTAGGCGGGAGCACGTTCTGGGAGGCGGCACGGGACGTGCTGACGTTGCGCTACCTTGGCGGCGAAGGCCACGGGTGCAACGATCTCGGGGAGCAATTCTCGCAAACACGCCGATACCTGCATCACTGCATGTTCTACGGCTTTCTGCTCTGCTTCGCCGCAACGTGCACGGCATTTATCGGGCGCTCGCCCTAGTGCGCTGGGCGCGGGAACGAAATATGGTCGCCGCCGTTCCCTACCGGCCTGAGCAGCGGGCAGCGGAGTCGGAAAATCTGAAGGTCACGCTCGCCATCAGCCCAGCGGGACGTGACAGTGCTTCGTGAATGCCGCGGTGCGTCGGGCAGCTATGCCCAAGCTCGACGGGTGCACCGCCCTGCTGACTGGCGCGAACTCGGGCATGGGCTGCACTATGGCCGAGGAATTCGCCCCCGAACGCGCGAGGGCGATCGTAATCCAGGCCGATGTGCGCGATCCGAGACCGGGCGATTCGGACCAAGGTATATGGCCCGTTCTATTTGTTGCCGGGAGTTCCTCCGGATCCGGCGATCCGCCGGGTAGCCAGCTTAAGATCATTACGTCACCTCCGCGCACGAGGCGATCCCAAGCCCTCGCGTTGCGGATTATGGCGCGGCCAATGGAGGCCTGCTCACAAATGACCCGCAGCCTCGCGCTTGAAGCAGCGCGGTTGCGCGCGAATGTGAATACCGTCGGCCCCGGCCTCCTCCGCACGCCGATGTCGGCCGAGCATCTGGAGGACCCGGCGAGAGTCGCAAAAGGCCAAGGCGAGCATACCTCTAGGCCGTCCAGGGAGCCCTCGGAAGGGGCCCGCCCTGCCTGCTATCTCGCCAGCCCCGATTCGGTTATTTGACCGGCCAAAGCTTCACAATCAATGGTGGGCTTGAGATGAATCGGGCTCAGGGCGCCTAAGAGCTGGAAAAGACCTTATGCCGGAAAGCATCAAGACTCACGCCACGAAGTTGCCGGAAGCTGGAATCCCTCCAGCAACGGCTCTGCTCGACGCTGGCAATCTGCGGCCTCTGCTGGAGCCGAACGACCTAACCATTTCGCTTTACCTCCCGATGGGTCCTGAAGAGCGCAATGGCGCCGCGCCCGAAGCCCGCTTGCGCAACCTGATCGGTGCGGCGGACACGCGGCTCGCGCAGTGGGGGGTTGATAAGCGCCGGCGCGAGACCCTGCTCGCCCCAGCGCATTACGTAGCCGACACGACGGATTTCAAGAGCCATCGTACGCCCGGGCTGGTGCTGTTCTTGACTGGGTCAGGCATGCAGGCCTTCACCAGCCCGGTGCGCGTCCCGGAGCTCGCCGCTGTTGGGGAACGGTTGCATCTCAAGCCGCTGCTCGGCTTCCTGGCGCACAACCAGCGCTTTTACATTCTGGCGCTGAGCGGTGGGGAGGTTCGCCTGTTTGCCGCGACCGCCTTCGAGTGCACCGAAATCCGGCTCGGTTATCTGCCGCCCGAAGTCCAGGCCGAACTCGATTCCCGGCTTGCTGCCGATACGGCCGGGCCCGCCGCCGACAAGGCGCGCCAAGCCCTCCTTCTGCAGGACCCGCACCGGATCGCCGAGGCTGTACACGCGGCGCGAGGGTCTGATCCGGCCCCCGTTATCCTCGCCGCCGAGCCACGTATTATCGGCCACTTCCCAAAGCAGCGGGTCACGCATCTCCATCCGGAGGCCTTACAGCTCAACCCGTTCGCAATCCCAGCGGCCGAGCTACACCGTCGGGCTCTCACCCTGATCCGCCCGGCCTTTGAAGCACCGCTCGCGGAAGTGCTCGACCAGGCTCATGCCCGGCTCGGAACGGCCGAGCCGACGGTCGGGGTCCGGCTGGAGGAAATTCTGGAGGCGACGTTCAATGGCCGGGTTGACGCAATCATCGTGGCCGAGGACGAGAGTTTATGGGGCCGCTTCCAACCGGGGGAGGCACTGCATGCGCGCAAAAGCCCGGAGGGTCTTGACGAAGAGCTGCTGAACCTCGCCGCGGTACAAACGCTTCGGACGGGCGGCCGGGCTTTCGCTCTGCCGCACGCGCAAATTCCCCGCCAGAGCGTTGCCGTGGCTCTGTTCCGCTATTGAGAGAAGAGGCCCAACTATGGATCGACCGCTGGACGTTGCGTTTCACAACATGGAGTCATCTCCGGGACTCGAAGCCGAGATCCGGGAACATGTGGCCAAGCTGGAGAAGCGCTATCGCCTGGTTGCTTGCCGGGTTTCGGTCGAAGCGCTGCATAACCGGCATCGTACCGGGAATGTGTACGATGTGCATATCGTACTTTCCGTGCCCGGCCGCGACCTGGCTGTTTCACGCGAGCCGCACAAGGCGAAGGAGCAGTACGCGAACCCCGATATCCACACCTCCATCCGCGATGCTTTCCGGGCGGCCGAGCGACAGCTCCAATCGTGGAAGGAGATGCTGCGAGAAGACACCACGCCTCCAAGCGCCTCAGCGGTCACCGGGGAAGTCGCACAATTGCTTCCCGGGGAGGACCATGGATTCATTTTAACGAATACCGGCACCCAGCTCTATTTTCATCGTGACAGCGTGACCAACGGTCATTTCGAAAAACTCCGCCCGGGCATGCCGGTGCATTACGTCGAAGAAGAGGGCGATGCTGGCCCAGTGGCGACCAAGGTACGGGTGGCGTAGTCTAACCCTATCCCAAGCAGCTTCAGGATCTTTGTGATGCATCCATTGATTCAACCAGGTCTTGTCGGCTTCGAAGCTAGGCGCTAGTTACGGTACTGTTATGTCCGACCGCTCCACGACTTTGCCCGCGAGAGTCGTGGTAAGGGGAGCGGGCTTGGCCGGCACATGACAGCCTTCTTTTCATGCGCTCCCCTTTCTTCCTGCGCGCGCAGCCACCGAGAGCAGCAAGATCAGCCGCT
>JAFAHH010000679.1 GCA_019237355.1 Acetobacteraceae bacterium
GCGCCAAGATGCCCAATGTCCACCCCTGCGTGGTGGACAGCCTGATCGACCCCAAGAAATACCCGAACGCCTTCCGCATCGCGCCCTCCAACACCCAGTGGGATGATGCCGTCCGGAAATATGTTCTTAATATTATGAAACAGAACACCGTCGCGGTGATCGGCGACACCACGGGCTACGGCGTAACCGCCACCGGCGCGGCCGTCGCCAGCTTCAAGAAGGATGGCGCCAATGTCGTCTATCAGGCGCAGATCGACCCCAACCAGCCCGATGTCACGCCCGATATGCTGCGGATGCGGGATGCGGGAGCGAAGGTGATCGTGGTGTGGAGCGTGGCCACCGGCATGCTGGCACGGCTCATGAACGTGCGTGGCGGCCTGGGACGGGACGTACCCATCGTCGGCCATCCAGCGCTGGGTTCCGGCGACGTGGGCCGGCTCGTGGAAAAGCCGGAATACTGGGATAAGGTCTATATGATTGGCTACCGGAGCTGCAGCTTCGGTGCTGATGGGAAGCTGCCGCCGCGATCCCAGGCCTTTGTTGATCGCGTGCGCGGCAAAATCGAACTCGCCGATACCTCGCTCTGGTGGGTGCTCTGCGGCTACGACGCTATCGACCTGGTCGCCAAAGCCGTGCAGGAGACAGGATCGTCGGACAAAGACAAAATCATTGGATACTGGAATACCTTGCGAAATTATCCGGGGCTGTTTGGTGATTATACCTTCACGCCGGAGCAACACAACGGCTATCCGACCGATGAGGTTGTGATGTCACGCGCCAACTCGCAGCGGGATGGCGCCTATGCGCTGGCGCCGGGGTACGGAGCCTAAAGGCGTATCATGCTCCAGTCCATCATTGCTGCCGGCCTGGCGATGGGTGCGGTTTACGCAATGATCGGAATCACGTACAACGTGATGTATACCGCCTCGAGGGTGATGAGCTTCACCGCCGGGCAGCTTGGCATGATCGGCGGCGTGCTCGGAGCGTTTTTCATATTGCGGCTTGGCATACCGATAATCCTTGGGTTTTTCCTCACCCTCGCCGCCTGCGCCCTAGTTGGCGTGATTACCGAAATCATTGCCGTGCGTCCGGTTCTGGCCGCGCTGGATAAGCATCTTTACGTGCTCTCCACCTTGGCCGTGGCCCTAATGATCCAGCAATTCACGGCCATTGAATGGAGCACCGAGCCGCAGCCCTTTCCTTTGCTGATCGGGATCGGCTCCGGTGTATGGCATGAGAAATTCTGGCTGCCCATTCTCGCCTGCGCCGTAACCATCGCGGGCCTCGAATACCTTTATCGCCACACCCTGCTCGGCCATGCCTTCCTGGCGATCGCCGAGGATAATTTCGCGGCCCGCGCGCTGGGTCTGCCCGAGCAGGGATTGCGAATGGCGAGTTTCGCGCTCGCCGGGGTGGTTGGCGGGTTGGCCGGTTTTGCGAGCGGGGAGCTGCTGCTGGCTTATTTCGGCAATGGTCCGGTTCTGAATTTTTATGGGTTCGTGCCGGTGGCACTCGGTGGGCTTGGGAATAATCGGGGCGCGATCATTGGCGGGCTGGCGCTCGGGCTATTCCAGCAAGCAGCGAATTTCTTGGTGGGCGGCGTGTTCGCGGCGGTCGCGGTGTTCATCGTGTTCATCCTGGTGCTGCTTGCCGCGCCGCAAGGGCTTTTTGGCGCCGTGGCGGGACGCCGCGTGTAATGGACGAGCGAACCGAACTCCTTGCACGCGAAGCTCTTTCCGCCGCCCCTCGGCGGGGTGTCTCTGCTTTCGTCCATGATGCGCTGCCCTACCTCGTCGTATTCGCCGCTGCAGCGTGCCTGCCGCTGACTGGTAGCGACTACTGGGGACTGATCGGCACGCGCGGCGTCATCTATTGGGTGCTCGTGGCCGGGCTGAATTTGGTGGTGGGGTTCGCGGGCCAGCTTGCGATTGGCTGGGTCGCGTTGCTGGCGCTCGGGGCCTATACGGCGAGCGTGCTCGCCGCCGAACTGAATCTGGCCGCACCTTTCGGCTACATGGCGGGCGCCGCCCTGGGCGCCGCCTTTGGAGTGATCGTGGGGCTGCCAGCGTTACGGCTGCGGACGTTTTACTTTGCAATGACAACGCTCGGCTTCGCGACCATCGTCACGCAAATCGCCCTTGCCTGGCAGGATGTGACCGGCGGGGGGATTGGGTTGGCCGGGCCCGCCTTGCCTGATCCATTCGGCAGTACTTGGGGATTTTATTATCTCTGCCTGGCGCTGGCCGGGTTAGCAACCTGGATGACGCTGAATATCGCGGCGAGCCGGTTCGGCCGCTCCTTAATGGCCATCCGGGACGCCGAAGTCGCGGCCGAAGCGAACGGGATTTCCAAACCGGCGCTACTGGTTACGGTGTTTCTGTTCAGCGGCGCGACGGCCGGGCTGGCGGGCGGCCTCTTCGCCACCCTGCAATCCTATATCACCCCCGATGCTTTCACCTTCGATCTTTCCATACTTTTCTTTATCGCCATCCTGATCGGAGGGCGCGGTTCGGTGATCGGGCCGCTCCTGGGCACGATTCTGCTCACGATCCTTCCGGAAGTGGCCGCCCCGCTCGTTGCCTGGTCGACCTTCCTCTATGCAGCGCTGCTGCTCGCGATTGTGCTTGCCATGCCCGGCGGCATCGCTGATTTGCTCGATTTCAAGAACCGCCGGCCGCTCGCGAGCGACCGGCCGATCATTCCCCGCCCGCCCCTGCTCACGCCCGTGCTGGGCGCGGAGCATCGCAGCCCCGCCCCGATCACCTTGCGCGGGGTAACCCTCAGCTTTGGTGGCGTGCGCGCGATTGACCGGCTCGATCTGAGTATCGAACCCGGCGAGGTACACGGGCTGATTGGTCCCAACGGGTCCGGGAAGACGACGACGCTGAACGTAATCTCGGGTTATTACAGACCCGAAGTTGGCGAGGTACATCTAGGCAGCGAAAGGTTGTTGCCGGGCGAGCCTGAGACCCGGGCCGCGCACGGGATTGCCCGCACCTTCCAAACGCCGCGACTGGTCGGCGAAGCTTCGTTGATCGAGAATGTCATGATCGGCGGCACAATCTCGGGCCGGGCGACGTTTGCGGAGTCGCTGCTCAATCTTCCCCGCCATCGCCGGGATGAAGCCGCTCTGCACGAAAAAGCGATGCAAGCGCTGCGCACCGTGGGGCTCGAGTCGCTCGCCGCGGTACGGGCCGACCGGCTGCAGCACAGCGAGCTTCGGTTCATGGAGATTGCCCGCGGGTTGATGCTCTCGCCCGTATTCTTGCTCCTCGATGAGCCAGCGGCGGGGTTGTCGACGGACGAGATCAAGCGGCTCGGGGAGCTCATCAAAACCATCAGCCGACATGGCACTGGGGTACTGCTTGTTGAGCATCATGCCGA
>JAFAHH010000785.1 GCA_019237355.1 Acetobacteraceae bacterium
ATCCCATGAGCGAGGCCATCCCTCGGGCTACCGAGGTGAGTGCGGTGAATATTGACCACCAGATGACGGCCACGGCGAGCGAGATACGCGCCCCAACCCGGTCAGCAAACCATCCGAAGGGCATCTGCATGACCGAGTAGGTCCAGAAGAAGCCGCTCAGGATCAGTCCCATCTCGGCCGCATCTATGCCGAGTTCCCGCTGCATGATTGGGGCTGCCACGGCCAAGTTGGCACGATCGATGTAATTGATCGTGTTCGCCAAGCAGCAAAGGATGATCATAGTCCATCGCGCCGAGGGCATTGTTCCTCCCTGATTCATTTGCTTGCAGATCGCGACGACGCTCGCGACAGAGCCCGAAGCGCGATGCCGCCAGCCCGGCCAGGCGAGGCACGGAATGTGCGCTGGCAGCCCGCGTTCGTCCAGAGGCCTTGACGGCAGTGGCTCAAGGGCCAAAGCTCCCCGCAACTGGGTAGGGCAGGAGCGCGTAATACAATCTCGTACTTAACCATCTACAACCGTGCTTAAGCGACCCTTTTCCGCTTAACGTCGAGGCAAACCGGCGAGGAAAAAGATGGCAGCGCCTACAACGACTAGCAGCGATGCCCGGTTCCGCCCTGCCGGCCTGATTGCCTTCGCAACGGGGCTTCTCACCAACTCGGGTCTGTCCGAAGACCGGGCGCATACGGTAGCGGCACTGCTCGTCGAGGCCGACCTGCTTGGCCACACAACGCACCGCCTAGCCCTCCTACCGGCCTACTTGCAGCAGATCAGCATTGGCGGCATGGCAGTTTCGGGTGAACCGAAAATCATTTCGGACCGCGGCGCCGCAATCGTGTGGGATGGCGGGCGGCTTCCCGGTGTTTGGCTCACATCGCGGGCGGTCGCGGTAGCTTGCGAGCGGGCGCGTGCGCATGGCCTTGCCGGCGTCTCGATCCGCAACGGCCACCACATCGGCGGTCTTGCGGTGTTCCTTGAAGGCCCAGCCCGGAATGGCCTAGCCGTTATCATCGCCTCTTCCGATCCTTCGGTGAAGGGTGTTGCCCCATATGGGGGCACCGCGCCGCTGATTACTCCGAACCCGCTCGCGGCCGGCATCCCGACCGACGGCGATCCTATCCTCATCGATATCAGCGCCTCGATTGCCACGCTGGGTTTGGCCGACCGTCTCCGCGGGGCCGGGCAGAAATTTCCGGCGGCATGGGCCATCGACGCCGCCGGCAATCCGACCGATGATCCCGCCGTGCTTACGCGCGATCCGCCCGGCACGATCCTGCCGGTCGGCGGGATCGATCACGGCCATAAAGGTTATGCGCTCGGTCTACTGGTCGAGGTGCTCACGCAGGTACTGTCGGGGTTCGGCCGGGCGGACCCGCCGGCCGGGTGGGGCGCCTCAGTGTGGGTGCAAGTTCTCGACCCCGCCATGTTTGCAGGCCGGGAGGCATTCATGCGCCAAACCTCCTGGCTCGCCAACGCATGCCGGGCCAATCCTCCGCGCCCGGGTCTCGATTCCGTCCGTCTTCCCGGGGAACAAGGTCTAAGGCGCAAGCGAGCGGCCCTGATTAATGGGCTCCAGCTCCATCCCGGCATCTTGGATGCCCTGCAACCTTGGGCAGAGCGCTTTGGCGCCGGCCTACCCCACACGAGGCTCGTCAGGATACCGCAAACCGTAGACCGGCTGAAAGGCGCATCGTGAACCCGACCACGTGATCGGAGGCGGGGTTATAGCGATCCAGGCTTTCCAGGCCAAATCGGCAGATATGGCAGGCGGCTTCGATCACCTCGCGTCCTCATGGCGGGCATTGAGTCCGGTCATTTGAGCGCTGGATACCGATCGAACGGGCGCTCAGATCCGAAAGAAGATTTCCTCGATCTCGCGGTTTGCCAATAAGCAGATCGCATGCCGGTCTGCATCATCATCGGAATAGAAACCGCCGACATCCAACATTTGACCAGGCGTAGCCAGTCTCACTTTAAGGGTCGTCGCGTTTGGATTGTAGCGAACCTCAATCAGCTCCCCAGCTGTGTTCGCCACTTCGACCCGACGATTGTAGAGCTCCTTTGCGGCAAAATAGGCGCTGATGCGCAGTGGACCATCGACCTTGGCGAGGATCCCCTGTCCTTTGCCCTTGCTCGGGCTGTAGAAGATCTCGATAATTTGGCCTTGTTTGTTAGCCGCTATGATGTGCCGGAACTGGTCGTCAGGACTATAAAAAGCGCCAATATCGACGAGATCCGCGATCGTTCCAAGCAGGACTTTGCCCGAGCCGTGAGCCGGATGGTAGAAAAGCTCGAAGATTTCTCCGCCCGATGTCCCAACAATGGCATGCCTGTAGCCATCATCGCTGCTCTGGAAACCACAGATACGAAATGCGTTCGCCACGTTTCCAATGATCGATCGTCCGTTCCCCGCCTCTGGACTATAAAATATCTCGCCGATGTCACCGTTGCTCGAAACGGTGACGACATGCCTGAAGTGATCGTCAGCCGTGTAAAAGCAGCCGCAATCCAGCAGACCCGGGATCGTCGCCAGCCGCGCCAAACCCTGTCCGCGCTGGGGATGGAAGAAGATCTCATCAATCAATCCCTCAGCGGCGCCGACGATCGCGTGACGGTAGGAGTCGTCCGGTGAGTAGAAGCCATCGCAACAGATGGTGCCAGGCAAACTTTGCAGTTGAGCCACGCCGATGGGAACAGGGGCGTAGCTACAGGCACTTGCCGGGGCCGCTTGAGGCTTGGCAAACGGCGGTTGTACGATGGCGTTTATATAGAAGTTGTATGTGAACCCCAATGCGGGATCGTAAGGCGGGGTTTGCGTCGTCGTGATGTAATTTCCGTCTTTATCAAAATACGCCAGGTACGTGCTGACAAAGTTCGGGCCGCACGGATCACAAACTTCCGGGCCATTCCCATGTGGGTCAACGACCATCTCAGCAATTTCATGGCTTAGCGCTCCCGCATATCGAAACGACACATCCTGCACGGTTAATGAGGTGCTACCCTGCTGGTCGTTATCGATATAGGAGTTGATGTAGGGGACTTTGGCATGCCCGTGGTACCCGCCGGTACCCTGAGACCGGCTGTTGGACCGATTGTCTATTGCGGGAGGCAGCAGCACCACGACACAGCCATCCGGCGGAAGCTGCGAGGCAACGTCATTTACCAAGGTCTGCAATTGCCCATCGTCAATTGATGGCTGGCTCAGCTCCATATTGTAGGGGATGATGTTGGGGCTCACCGATAGGCTGTTTGGACCGTATTGCGATGCATAAAGGGAGATCGGGACGACCACTTGTGTGGCGTAGCTGATGGCGGTATTCATGTCCGCGGTGCTGACCATGAAAACCG
>JAFAHH010000932.1 GCA_019237355.1 Acetobacteraceae bacterium
TGGCTTAGGCTCAGTGAAAGCTCCCACAGGATTCCTGGCGTCTGCCGCACCGGCAGACGAACGGCGATAAGCGCCGCCCGGCTAAACCAGTCCACCACCTGCCGACGCCATTCTTCGCCTTCGAAATACAGTCGCGAAGCTCCGAGGAGAGGGAGACGCTCGCCTGGCTTGCCAATGGCAAACACTGGTCCAATGTCCCGCAGCACCTCGATCAGTTGTTGTTCTTCGGTCTTGATAGCAAACAGCCTGCCGAACGAGAGCGGGCGCCGCGCCATATCCCGGTCACCGGCAAACGGGCGAAGATAAACGACAGGTCGACGAGAGTCGTTGGCCGTAGCCTGTTCTCCAGCCCGAAGCATGGCCCGGTTCCCCAGCACGATCAGGGCCGAGCCGCTAATCCCGAATAGCAACGGGCTGCCCAACGCTACTATCATTCCGCCCCAGCTCTCTGGGGAATACTGCGGCCAGGCGTCAAATACGATCCCGTAAAGAAGAGCGACCATGAGCCGAGCTATTTTGGCAATCTCGGTGAACGGGCTGATCAGGGCACTCCACACCAGCATCAAGCCCAGAACTACGACCAGCCGTCCAAGCACGATCCAGGCGTTACGCCAGGCTACCCGGTTCGTTTCCTCGGACGCAGCGTCCTGGTTTGGTGCTATGGAATCGGGAATTCGCTGCATGGCCTTGCGGAATATCTCCGCCGCCTTTTCGGCCAGCTCGTCGAGTGCCGTCTTGCCTGGCTCTTTACCCGGGAGTTTGGAGAGTGAATCGCCGATAGCTCGATCAGCTTCTCCGAAGCGCGCTTCGAGTTGCTGCGCGTCGAGACCTCGATTCTCGAAGTTCTGGGCAACCGCTAGTCGGTCGGCCCCATATTTTCCGGCAGTCTGCAGGGCTTTTGCCAATGACCCGGTCAGCTGTTTGTTGGCGGTAAGCTCGTCGCGCAGCGCCGGGTACTTTCCGCCAGGCCGCATCTCCGCGGTCACGGCCCGCATACCCCCTTGCTCGATGCTTGCGGCTGCTTCGATCTTGCCCAGCACAGCGCCACTCGGCCCAGTGCGGAGCTGATTAAGCGCCTCGATCGCTGCTCGCCCTGACTGCTCGGCAGCGCGCAAAAGCTGGGCGGTTCGTCCATCAGCAAGCCTTTTGCCGAATAGTGTTACACGTTCGCTGGCCGCAGGAGGTGGCGCCCAGGGCGGGCGGCCGGACAGGGCCGGGACGCGAATGGCGCCGCGCACGGCTCCGGCTTCCGTTTGAGCTGCAGGCTCGACGACCTGAGCGGCTGGTGGTTGCGGGAGTTGCTGGGCAGACAACTGCGGCTGCACGATCGGCCTTTGCTCGCCAGTGGCTATTGCGGCCTGCGCTTGCTTGGGCATCTCGCCAGCGGCGGAAGGTGCATTTGCCAAATTAAGCTCTGGCGGCGTTTGCTGGGCCTTCCCGGTCATCTGACGAACCAGCCAGCTCTTGGCGGACTCGGTCGGGCCCCGGTTATTTGGGCATCGGCGCGGGTGCTAACTAATTGCGTCGAAAGTTGCGGTATCTGTTCAGCCATTTCAACCGTTACGGTAGGCGCAAGAGGGTCTAGGCGAAAGGCGCAGCTGCTCCCTATGGCCACTTGTAAATCAAAGCCCCACAATGAACCCAAATCGGGGCTCTGCGTGTGATCTGGGTCACAAGCTCCTTCTCAATTTGCGGCAAGCTCTGGCCTGCCGATTCGGCTCTAATCTTGCTTTGTTAGTTGCTCATCCAAAGACGAGGATTTCGTTCGCTGACTACTCGCTCATCTTCAAGACAAAGGCGAGCGTTGCTGGTTTGCGCCGGAGCACAAAGAGACCGGAGCACATAAAGATCGGCGCCAAGATCCTCAACACGATTGATGAAGCCATTCGCCTCCTGGATAGGGTGGTCCTCGTGCTTTCCGAGGCATCGAGCTCCAGTGAGTGGGTCACCAAAGCGTTCGCCGAGGACGGCGTCGGCGGATTACCGTCCTGTTTCCGATCCGCTTGATGGCGCTGTATTCGCGACCACCGAAGCGTGGGCCTTCAAGCTGTGCGACAATTGAAAACTGCTCCCGGCGATGCTCCTGGCGCGGGCCTTGCCGGGAGGACGGCCGAGGGCGGCAACGGCCGATCCGGGAGAAAGTTTCGCCTTGACACGCAACCCGTTCTTGGTTGCGTTCATGGCGCCCACCCCTCCTCCCCTCCCAACCGGCCTTTCGGATCGCCTGGCCCTCATCATAGCCGGGCTACGCGGGGTGCTGGCCGCCCATATGGCCAAAGACCGGTCGGCGGTCTATGGCAGTCAAGTACAGTATTTGCTGGCCGACCCGGAGATGGTGGCGTTGCTCGCGGACGTGCCGGAAGGGGGACCGATCCTGCGGCCGCTGTGCCGGATGCTGGGGATCCGGCTGGGTCCGGAACTGGGTACGAAGCGGCGTGGGGGGTCGGCATCGGCCGCTAGTCCTCGGGATTCCGAAGGGCAGCCGGATGCGTCCGCGACCGGGGGTGTTCCACCGGCCTCGCACGCCGGGTTGCCTCCGAGCGGAGGCTTGGAAGCCTTGCCCTCGCCGCCCGAGCTGCCGGGACCTGGCGGTGCTGGGGCGACGATTACGGCTCCATCGCGCTTACGCGATGGGAACCCGGTCGGCGCGGGGGCCGACCCGCCGCTGGCCGGGCCTACGCCGGCTTGAGCGTACGGCTTTCGCGCGCCCAAAACGTTCCGGCTTAGAAACTTTATGCTTTCCCGCTATCTGAAGGAGAGGCGCCCCGCACGTGCCGGGCAGGGCATATTTGCCTTCAGCTAAGGCGATCCGGCTCTGACACTCCTGGTTTTGAGAGCGCGAATTCAGGCTTCCCGGCGATAGAAACCCCAATCCTGGGGCCCCGTGCTGCGCGCAGATGGGACGCGGTGCTCGCGAATTGGGACCCGAGTCCGCCTCAAGCCATCGCACTCTAGCGCATCCACGCCCGGAGTTTTCCCGATCAGGCAACGATCCTTGCCCGGTCCACGATCTCCTGGGTCGCGCAGCCGTGGGGCAAGGTGCCATAGACCCGCCCCCAGCCTCCCGCTAGCCGGGTGGAGCAGAACGCATCCGCGACCGCGGGCGCCGAATATCGAAGCAGAAGACTGCCCTGTAGCGCATTGACCATCATCTCGGCGAGGCGGCGTGCATCGCCCTCAAACTGGCTGAGGTCGGTCAAGCTTCGCTCCAGCTCCGCCGCCGCGGCGTCAAGGCGCCCATCCGCCCCACGCGCGCGCCGTACTTCATCGAGAAATGCGCCGACCGCCGCCGGCTCCTGCTGCATCGCCCGCAGCACATCGAGGCAAATCACGTTGGCGCTGCCCTCCCAAATTCCGTTTAGCGGCGCCTCGCGGTACAGACGCTCAAGCGGATGTTCGGCGATGAAGCCATTTCCGCCATGGCATTCGAGGGCTTCGGCGATGAATCCCGGGGCTCGCTTGCAGGTCCAATATTTGGCCAGCGGTATGCACACCCGGGAGAGGAGTGCCTCGGCCGGGTCGGAGGCGAAGCGGTCCAGGGCCCAGGCCACGCGCATGCAGAGCCAAATCATGGCCTCCGACTCGGTCGCGAGATCAGCCAGAACGGCGCGCATCAGGGGCTGGTCGATCAAGGCGCGCTGGAATGCCCGGCGGTGGCTCGTATGATGGATCGCTTGCGAGAGGGCCTGGCGCATGATTCCAGCGGCGCTGAACGAAATGTCCAAGCGGGTGAGCTGCGCCATGCCGATGATGGTGCGGATTCCCCGCCCTTCTTCGCCCAGCATGGTCGCTTCGAGGTCGTAAAACTCCACCTCGGACGAGGCATTCGAGCGATTGCCGCATTTTTCCTTCAGGCGCTGCAGCTTGAGGCGGTTACGGGCGCCGTCCGGGAGCCAGCCGCGGGCTGCAAAGCAGGAGATGCCAGACTCGGTTCGGGCGAGGGTTAGGAACAAATCGCTCATCGGCACGGAGAAGAACCACTTATGCCCCGTCAGCAGATATGGCGCACTTGGGCCGCGGGCGCTGCCCGCAGGTCGGGCGTGCGTTAGGGTCGCCCGCAAGTCCGATCCGCCCTGCTTCTCGGTCATCGCCATGCCCACGGTAATGCCGGTTTTCCCCTCCGCGGGGATGGGCCGGGGATCGTAGCGCGAGGACAAGATCAAGGGCGCCATCGTGGCGTAAAGGGCTCGGTCGTTCTTGACCGGGGGGATTGCGGCAAAGGTCATGCTGGCCGGGCAGCAAACCCCGTTCTCACCCTGGTTCCACAAGTAGCTCAGCACCCCGCGCGCGACCTGCGCGCCCGGCTGTGGATGGGTCCAAGCGAAGGAGTGCTCTTCGGAGCCGAAAATCAGCGCCATCAGTTCGTGATAGGCGGGATGGAACTCAACCTCGTCGATTCGGTTCCCGAACCGGTCATGGGTGCGCAGCTCTGGGACGTACCGATTGGCTTGCCGGGCCAGAAGCTGCAGCCGTGTGCTGCCGATCAAGGCCCCCGTGCGGGACAGGTGCTCGGCTGCCCAATCCGCGCCAAACACCCGAGTTGCCTCGTGAAGGGGCAAGTCACCGGCAAACGCGTTGTAGGCCTCGAACGGACCTGCCTGATTCAGGACCTCATGAGTGGCGTATCCGGGCGCCGAGGGTTCGACAGGCATTTCTCTCTCGCTGTGCTGTGGGTACCCGAGGATATACCGGAGCCCGCCGTTTTGGGCCTGGCGTCGTGGCAGAGCCCAAACAAACTCGGCCGGCGGTGCGAGGTAGCAGAGGATCGCCCCCGAGAAGATCGCCCCCAGAGCATTCTAAACCGCTTGGCTCCGGGCCGAATCTGGGTTAAGATGCACGCATCGGGCGAACATCTTTTCCAGCCGTCGCGTCACCGTTCGGCGTGGAGGCCTAGGGGGCGGGGGGCGAATTTGAGCGGGTCCTGGGTCACAACTCATGCATTGGAGGTGGCGGATGCTGGATCGGGCATCTGTCGTGATGCGAACGGCACAATAGGCCCGCACGAAGCCGGTATCGGCAACCTCGTGGCCTCGGTGCGCGATACTTACGCGACTCCTTCGGCCGAAGGGGGTCTGCTTCATCTCTCGAGGCACTCGTCGTGAGCGCGAGAGACGGCAATGGACCGGCGACCCTGATCACCCGAAGGTCGAACACCATCGGCGCTGCAAGCTACTGAGGCATTCCGAGGCGCGGCGGCCGGGTAATCTTGTTTGTTAACCTATGGTGCCGCGTGTCTCAGGGTATCCACCCGCATATGCGACGCCGTGCGCGGTCGCGCTATGGCGGGGCAATCGCCATCTTCGTCGTTGCGTGGGCGGGATCTCGGGATTGGGGCTGGCGCTTGCGGCCTGTCACTGTGGACTTGAGCGTGTAGCCACCGCTGGCTAGGATTGACCTCAGCACCTGGATGAGTGGCCGAGTGGTTTAAGGCAGCGGTCTTGAAAACCGCCAAAGGTTTACAGCCTTTCGTGGGTTCGAATCCCACCTCATCCGAAAGTTCAATCATCATTTTAAAGGTTGAAGTGATACAGCTGTCGAATAGTTATGGCCGATTCGGCTTCTTTTTTCAGGTTAGCATCTTCACGAGTTACTGATTTCCGCCACGTAGGTAGCCTCACGCAACCCACCAATCATGCAAAAATCCGTAGTTTGGATGTTGCCGGAAGGCGCGCCCAGTGCAGACCGAGAGCGCCATTGATTCATTTCTTCCCCATTTTTTCGAAAGCTGCGGAACATTCCGCGTTAGGCGAAGAATTACGCAAGCAGGGGGTTGAGCATCAGATCATCGCGGGCGAGGTTCGGCTGAGTTATAAGAGGCGGATCTGGCTGTTCTTCCTTGGCCTGCCCAAGCTCGCTTGGTTTGCGGCGAAATCTGCGATCAAGTCGCTGGTTTTCGGCAAACCCAGGCCACAGGTTGTGGTACTCGGCTCCGACATCGAGGTCCTCATTTTTGCTTTCATCCGGTTGTTATTTGGACGGACCTCGACCAAGATCGTTCTGTCAGGATTTATTTTCACGGAACGTGATTCACGATTCCTGAACGCGGCTAGGCGCTGGTATTATCAGTTTGTTCTCCAGAGAACGGCATGCGTGATTTGCCAGTCTGCCCTTGAAGCCGAGCGGTACAACTCGATCTTTGCCAAGTCCCATACAAAGTTTACCCCAGTGCTTTGGGGAACCGAAATATACGGACGCGAGCAGATCCTAGAACAAGTTCGAGCCTCGGTTTCAGCACGGAAAAACCGCTTCATCCTTTCCGCCGGGAGATCGGGACGCGACTACCAGACCCTGGTTCGAGCCCTCCGCGGGCTGCCGAACCGGCTCCAAATAGTCTGTGACTCTGCAGACGCCCTGCGCGGCATCTCAGAGTCACCAAGCATCCAGGTCCTGCGAGGCTGCTACGCGGCGGAATATATCGAGCAACTGAGCCAGGCCGAGATCGTAGTCATTCCCCTGGCGGTCGACGACATCTCGGCGGGCCAAATGGTCTTGATACAGGCGATGGCGCTCGGCAAGCCGATCATCGTGACAGGAACACCAACAATATCCGAGTACGTCAAGCATGGCGAAGATGCGCTGCTCGTTCCACGCGGCGATGCGGAGTCGCTTCGCAATGCTATCATAAGGCTCACAAATGATCCGGGTCTTCAGGACCGTCTAGGCGCTAACGCACAGGCCGCCTACGAGGAGAAGTTTAGCACCGCAGCATATATCCGACGATTGGTAGAGACCATTCGGATCGAGTGCGGTATCACCCACGGCTGCCCATCGAAAGAGTTGCTTCTGTAAGTGCTCACATCCTGACGAGAAAGGAATCGATTCGAATGACGTTTAGGATCAGGAGATAGGCGATTGGGCGAAGCGGTTGTCGGCCGGTTTCCCAGACCGAAGCTGCAGTGCTGGAATCTGATCATGATCTTCGCACGGCGCCTCACTGCTGCTGTTCCAATTTGCGCGGCGGTCCTCACCCGCGCGTGGCAAGTCCCACCCCACCCACCGTGAGCGCGAGGGCCAGCATTTGGCGCGGTCCGAGTGGCTCGCCCAGAAGCACCGCGGCGCTGAGCACACCGAACAGCGGTACCAGCAAAGTTCCTATTGCCGCGGTAGACGCGGGCAGCAAACGGAGCGCCCGGAACCAGGAGATGTAAGCAATCGTAAGCGGCACGATCCCCATGTAGATCAACGCGGCCCAGCCGAGGGGCGTCACGCTGCCCCAAACCGGGTGCTCGAACAGGGCAAGACCGGCGAGAGGGGCGGTGCCAAGGCCAATTTGCCATGCAACAGCAGCGACGGGCGGCATGGCGACTGGCGTTCGCTTGGTAAGCACGATACCGAGGGCAAATGACCAGGCGCAGCAGAATGCAAAGAATATCCCCGGGAGCTTGTGCCAATCCGCCTGCAAGGACCCGCCCATCAGCACAATGACCCCGCCCAAGCCCAGCGCCAAAGCGACCAAACGGCGGGGCGTGAGCGGCTCGCCCAGCACGGGCCAGGCGATCAGCGCCGCCCAAAGCGGCAAGGTGTAGGCGATGATCACCGCCTCGGTCGCATCGAGCCACTCCAAAGCGAGCAGCGCAAAGGCCATGAAGGGGGTGAAATTGAGAAAGGTCGATAGCAGCAGGATCGGCCACTGACCCCTAGGCGGAGCTATTTTCTCGCCCAGCCGTGCCGCGACCGCAAAGGTGACGGCCGCCCCAAGCGCACCGGAAACGGCCCGCATCGAGAAAGGGGGCAGCTGCTGAAGCACGAATTTCATCACGCTCCAGTTCAGGCACCAGGTCGTCGTGGTAATCAAAAGATAGCCGAAACCTCGCACCTCTGAGGGCACGAGCCGTGCAGCCCTGGTCCTAACGAACGTAGACACGCACTTCAGGTATAGTCACGGATGGATCGGTACGCGCCGCGAGGTGGATGCGCCGATCCCGAACGCCATCCGCCATCATGGCGCGCATGACGGCTGCGGCGCGATTTGTGGCCTGCTGCGCTGATTGTGCTTGCGTGGCCGGGTCGCCAGCGGCCGGGGCAATCCCAACCACATCGTATTCGAGACCCGGCCGTCGGGCCTCAGCGGTTCGCATCGTTTGCGCCAATAGATCTTGGTAGCTTGGGTTTGCCACGCTGTAGCGGATGGTGATCAGCGCCGGGCGATTGCCTGCCTGCGTGGTGGCTGCGATTTGGGCTGGAGTTGGCGGGGGCTCCGCTTCTGGGGCAAAAGTCGTCTGGTCGATGAGTCTGCAGCTCCCCGAGGCAATGGCAAGGACGAACGCCAGGCGGCCTACCAGCCGGGATAGTCGCATGTGAGTCAGGGCTTCCTGCCATGAGAATAAGCAGAACTGCTGCAGTACGTCTGTCTCCTTACCGCTGAGGCGACTGGACTGCGTTCTGCCCCTCGCCCGGACGGACTGTTTCCTGAGGGTTTTGCGAAGGAACGTTCGCCCCATAGCCGGACGCGGCTTCGGGGGCTGGAGCGGTGCCCAAAGTGGCGGGCGCCTGCGGGGGTGCAACCGGCATCGGCGTGGGCGGAGGCGGAGTTGGCCCATTCGCCTGCTGCTTCTGAGGCTGCAACGGAATGATTATCGGCTGAGCGGCGACGGGGCCGACCACAAGAGCCGCCGTCAGCGGTAGCCATCGGACCGGTTTCATCATGCCCTACGGAGTTGGGTACGGACTCGATTGGAAGACTCTGGCGCCGTCGGGACCCGGCACAAGCGCGCCGATATAGACCGGCATCCGCTGCCCTGAAGGATAGGAGTAGGGCGGCCTGGGAACGGGAGGGGAGGGTTCTGGTTCGATGACGGCGCTCTCGTTCTTAGAGCCTGATGACTTCGGGTCGAAGTCATCAGGCTCTGGGCTTTGGTTTTTGGGAGTACGATTCGCGCTTTCCGACCGTTCCGCCTCAAGCCATTGCGCTCTCGCACGCGGGAGGCGGAGCGGCTCGATCTGCGCCAAAGCCCGCCGGCCAGACGCACCGGACCTATGGGAGTGCATCCGGCTGGGGGCAACCGCTGCGGAAGAAGTCGCTCCCGAGCGCATAGGAGGCGGGGACGCAACCATGGCCGGCGATGGTGGGGGTGCAGCCGTGGAAGGAGTAACCGGAGCCGCCCTCGCATTGCCGGCTTGATCCGGGGACGCGTTCGTCACCTTAGGCTCTGATGCGGGTACGCCCATTGCCGGCGACTCGCTGGCCCCGTCCCCTAACTTGGCGGGTGCAGGTGGTCCGAGCACTTGAAGTGTCCCCGCGCCAATGCCGGCGATAGAAACCACGGCGATCCAGGCGCACATTAGGTGTCGGTATGAGGCAGGCACGGCGCATCCTTCGCCCTTTTGGCAGGCGTGCCACTATAGGACAGCAGAGGGAGGCGAGCTACTTTGCTTTCGTCACAGATCCGTGGGGCTGCGTTGCGGCGGCCGCAGCACCTCCTTACGGTCGCCCTGATCCTCGCGCTCGGTGCTTGCGCAGCGGAGAGCCCGGCCGGTTACCCGGTTGCGCCACCGCCGCGCGCCGAACTCGTCCCCGCGCCCCCTCAATCCCGCGTACCCCTCATCTGGCGGCCTGGTCACTATGATTGGGACGGAGCCCGGTATGTTTGGGTCCCGGGGGAGTGGGTCGACCGGGCCGGGCATGGGACGCTTTGGCAGGACGGTTACTGGCGGAGGGAGGACGGCCAGTATGTCTGGGTCGCCCCACACTGGATGTAGCCAGGCTTGTTTCGCTCGCTTCCCTGTTCGGCTAGAGCGGGATGACCTTAGGTGAGGTCACCCCGCTCTAGGAACTTTGGTTTTCAGAGCGCGATTCAGGCTTTCCGACGATTCCGCCTCAAGCCATCGCGGTCTAGTTCAACCGGGATATGCGGTCGCCGAACCGCCGGAGCCGATCTGTCGCGTCCGGGCCTCACAGCCTGCAACCTCTCAAGAACGCAGCCGATGTGCCCAATCCCGCAATGATTCGAGCAGGGTGCGGATGATCTTTCGGGTCGGTTCGTCCGATAGCTTGCCTTCCGCGTCGAATCGCGATGGCGCGTTCGCGATCATTACCTCGGGCCGGTTCAGAACCAGACCGTTGAGGAATACAAAACATTGCCGCAAGTGATACTGCGCCCGGGCAGTGCCAAGCATGCCAGGACTTGCGCCCATAATCGCAATCGGTTTGCCGTTGAAGGGTTGGTCGGGCGGCCGTGACGCCCAGTCGATCGCGTTTTTCAGAACACCAGGTATGGAATAGTTATATTCCGGCGTAACGATCAGTAGCGCATCGGCCTGTCTGATTCGAGCGCGGAACGCTTCAACCGAAGCCGGGAAACCCTCCGCGCGCACATCCTCGTTGTAGAGGGGGATCGGGGAGATATCGAACGTCTCAATGATTACTCCGTCGGGCGCCTCGGATAGGGCTGCCCGCAGCGCCGCTGTATTGTAGGAGCCGCGGCGCAGGCTCCCGGA
>JAFAHH010000902.1 GCA_019237355.1 Acetobacteraceae bacterium
GGAGACCTCCACGACCAATTTGGCCGCGGCGGCGGGCGGGCTGTCCAGCCGAAGGGGTTTGCCTTCCAGCAGGCACAGGTCGGGCAAAAGTTCGGTCGTTTCGGTCACGCGCAGCCCCCCAAGCCAAACGTAGAGGTCGGGCCGTCCCTGACGGCTGAATTGCGCGTTAAGTTCGCTCAAGGCCACGCTGTGCGGGGTACCGGGGATGGGCATGCTGAGGATTTGGCCGTCGAGCAGTTCGTGGCGGCGGTCCGGGTCCAGGAACGGTTCCAAGGCGTGGAACTCGGGAATGGTGAGTTTGTGGACTTCGACCGTTTCGGGCAGGCTCATGGGCTACCCCTTGATGATAACCGGAACGTGCTGGTCGGCCAAGCGCTCTGCGCGCTCTTTGGCCTCATCGAGCGAGTAGCCGTCCATTTCCCAAACCACCAGGGGCCAGTCTTCCGGGCGGGTCTGCCACATTTGTAACAGGTAGCCCGTACCGGGCTCAAGCGCCTTGCTGATCTCAAAGACGTACTGGCCCAGAGAGGCCGAGTGCATGTCGTCGGGCTCAGGCGCCATTTGGGTCCAGGTCAATCGGGGGTTGCTGGTCGGCATAGCTCAAACCTCAATGGTCCCGCCACTGTCGCCGGTGGATCCGGGTTCGGACCGCTTGAGCCGGCTCACCTGCCGGGCGAGTTCCTTGACGCATTCCAGCACCTTCTCGGCGGCATCGGTCTCGGGGGATTTGGGCGCGTTTTGAATGGCTTGGTGCGCTTCTTCGATCAGTTGTTCCAGGCGAGTTTTCATCATGTCGTGCGGGTCGGTTCGTACAACCAGAAGCTTCCAAATAAAAAGGCCATGGGTTTCATGGCCTAGACCGTGACGGCCGGGACGTACTCATCGGCCAGCCGCTCCGCGCGTTCCATGGCGTCCTCCAGGCCGTAACCGTCCCGCTCCCAGGCCAACAGCGGCGAACTCTCCGAGCGGACCCGGTACATCCGAAGCAGGTAACCGGTATTCCGCGTGCTGCGGATCTCGAAATCGTAAGGCCCGCACTCGGCAACGTAAACGTCCAGCATGCCGTGCGCGGTCTGGCTCCAGGTGAGCCGGGTTTCGGTGGTGTGCATAACCATAGGCTTACAGGGTTATAGGGTGTTAGGTAAATAGAGATATAGCCTTATAGTCTATGATCCTCGTTTCTGATGGCGCACTTTCCGCCCGTCCCGTTCCGACAGTTCCCGCGCCTTCTCAATGATCTGCTGGGGGTCTTTGGGTAAAAACCGCAACGCGGTACGGATCACCAGGCTGTCGCTCGGGGTGAGGTCCTGGGTCACAAACAGCACCCGCATCTGCTTCAGGATCGCCCGGTCCTCGTCATCCAACCAGAACGCAACGGCCTTGCCGGTGAACTGGGGGCGGCCGGCCCCGCGCCTTTTGGCTCCGTCGGCGCAGGCTCGATGGCCTTTTGCTGCTCGGCGGCCAGCGGGGCGTTTTGCTTGATCCGCTTCAAAAGCGTTTGGGTGGTCTCTTTTGGCATATTAGATTTATAGCCTTACAGCATATTAGCCTATTTAAGCGAACTGACCGCAACCGTAAAGCGCAACAGTTCCTGCCGGGCGCGCGGATCGAGCGCCGCCCACCCCCCGACGCCGGCGTGCTGGTAGCATTGGCGTTCGGACAGACTGACGGGAAGCACTGGCGCCGAGCTGCCTTCCAGCTTTTCGGCGACTGATCCGCTCAGCAGCGTGCCGGCTCGGGTCTTGTTGAGCACAACGCGCACGACGGCGTTGGGGTTGGTCCTCTTGACGAATTGAACCGTGTCTTCCGTTTCCCAAATGTCGAACGGGCTCGGGCTGGTCGGGATCAACACGACGTTGGCCTCCGCCACGGCCGCCGCCGCCACCGGGGCGCTCAACTTTCCGCCAGAGAGCATCGTAAGTGACGGGGGTGTGTCGATCAGCAGGAAGTCGTAAGCTTGGCCGGGTTGTTCCGCCGTTCCTCCGAACCGTGAGAGACTTTTGAGGGCCGAGCCCTGGATCCGATCGTAATCCCGCACCGCCACCGTTTGGCCGGTTTGGCGGAATGCCTCGTGCAACAGGATGCAAATCGTCGTCTTGCCTGCGCCGCCTTTTTTGGCAATCAGCGCTATTTTCATCGGGGAAATAGGGTTACAGGCTATTATCCTGTAAGGCTATCAAGAACCGCTACGGTCGGACAATTTGATACGGTACCCACGGCGAACACCG
>JAFAHH010000395.1 GCA_019237355.1 Acetobacteraceae bacterium
GTCGATGTAGGCGGTAAATCGCGCGGCGCTGCCCTCGCTGGCTATGGGATCCATACTCAGCTCCCACTGGGCTGCTGATTGAATCTTCAAACTGGCCTAGCCAGCCGATTCGCGCCTAAGGTTATTTTCGTGACTCAGTAAGATTAGGAGATTGGGAAATTACCCATCTCGCCAACAGACGCGACGGCCAAGACGCTTCGGGTGTTTATAGAGAACGTCGCGTATGGCGAAGCGCCGGCCGCACGCTCTGGCGCGACCCCGGCTGAGCGATCATGCTGTGGGTAAAAAAAAGCCCGCCACGAGGGCGGGCCAAGTTTAGGGAGGAAGGTTCGCCCTACCGCAGGGTAAGGCGAGACAACGGCTATCTATGCTATTTGAGGTTGCGAGTCAAGGCGGAATTGCACCTGTGCTCGGAAAATCTCTAGCAGAAGATGAAAAAGGCTCCGGCTTGCCGCCGGAGCCTTTGCATTGCATGACGGCCGTCAGGCCGGGATGCCTAAAATCAACCTGCCAAACTAGGGAAGCAGGCGGTCATCCAGGCCTTCGGCATCAGACAATGAGACACTGGATCACCTCCTTTCAGTTGTTGACGGACATCGCTGATCTGGCGCATGCGGCGCGATTCTGCAAGCGCGAATATCGAATCATGCGGCTTCCCGGGTCCCCTCACCGAAACGCCCGGAGAGTAAGGTACCCCCGTCCGGCGCTACGGTTTTCAATCCCAGCCGCTCGAGCATTTGGAAGGTGGTGCACACAGCGGCGGAGACGACAGGCAGGCCAGTCGCATGTTCAACCGCCGGGATCGCCGCCAGGGAGGGCATCTGCACACAGGCCGAAAGCACGATGGCATCGACGCCCTTCACGTCCAGCTTCGGATAGATCCCAATAAGGTTCATCGGGTCCTGGGCACCTACCTTGAGGTTGTCCTCGATCTCGAGCGCAATCCGGTCATGCACTTCGATGCCCTCGAACTCGATGTAGTCGCAGACTAGCTGGGTGAGCGGCTTCATGTAGGGGGCGATCACTGAAATCCGCCTCGCACCCAAGGTGCGCAGACCATGGATCAGCGCTCCGGCACTGGTCACGAGCGGTGCGGCGGCGCCATTCTCGGCGGTGACCTTATGCAGCCGGGCTTCGGATTCGCGGTGGTAGCCTTTCCCCATGCTCATAATGGCGACGAGGCAGGCATAGCCGAGCACATCGACCCGTGCGTCGGATAACTCCAGCGCGCAGCGGTCGGAGTCCCGGTCCATTGCCTCCAACTCCTCCTTGGTCACCTTCTTCATCCGCATTCGGCTGGAATGGAAGGTGAAGCGCTCGGGCTCGATGCTCTCGCGCCCCTTGAGCAGGGCGGGGATCTCGGTCTCCATGGTGGTGTTGGAGCTCGGGACGATCTGGCCGATTCGGATATAAGGCTTGGCGGGCAAGTGCTCCTCCCTGGGACAGAGTAGGCCTGGAACAGCTCCAAGCGGGACCCAATACATCAACGCCGCTGGGCTACACTGTTCAAGATGGCTGGGGCGGAAGGGTTTGTGAATGACACCAAGGCGTCGCGCTGAACGAGCCACAATGCGGGTCCGTGCGGGCGCGTTCCAACTCGCGAAAAAGGGCGTGTCCCGCTTCGATTTCCGCGACCCGTATCATATTGCGGCGGGCTTGAGCTGGCGGTGGTTCTTCGTCGTGCTGCTCGCGATCGACCTTGCGATCAATGTGATTTTCGCGGCCTTCTACATGGTTCAGCCTGGGTCGATCAGCGGGATGCGGCCGGGTTCGTTTGCCGATGCTTTCTTTTTCAGCATCGAGACGCTCGCCACGGTCGGCTACGGCGAGATGGCCCCGGCCAATCCTTATGGGCACGTCGTCGCCGCCACCGAGATTCTATGTGGACTGGGCTTCACCGCGATCGCGACGGGTCTGATCTTTGTGCGCTTCTCGCGCCCTAAGGCCCGCATCCTGTATGCGGAAAAGGCGGTGGTCACCCGCTATAAGGGCAAGCCCACCCTGATGATCCGGATCGGCAACGGGCGCCTGAGCTTGCTCGTCGATGCCAGCGCCCGGCTTGGCGCTCTGATGAATGAGGAAACGGAAGGGACGTTTTTTCGGCGCATACACGATCTGCGCCTCAGCCGTTCCACCCTGCCGATCTTTGGCCTTACCTGGACTTTAATGCATCCGATCGACGAGGAGAGCCCGCTCTATGGCCACGACTCGCGGAGCATCGTAGCCGGCGACATTCGCTTATTCCTATCGGTAGACGCGCGGGACCCGACCCTCGAGGCCTATGTCCACGACATCAAGGATTACGGCCCCTCCGAAATCCTGTTCGGCGCCCGGTACTCCGACGCAGTCTCGATTGATGACCGCGGACAAACGATTGCTGACCTCACCCGCATCCATTTGGTTGAGCCAGAAGAGGTGCCGGATGAGCTTCAGCCGGCTGGCGGGCTGGCGAGCGCGAAATAGGGCAGCAGGACACCGCGACCCGGCGAAAGCTGGCGGTCACGTGATCGCCAAGCGCCACCTCCGCACCGGCATGGGCCATCATGCGAAATCCTTCCTCCGCCTCCGCAAGCACGATCACGTATGGCGCCAGCGCCCTCCATTCGGGGGAAGGGGCACGCTCCACGACTGTAGCGGCATAGATCGTGGCCCGGCCAGACGCGACATGAATTGCCGGATTGGCGTCGCCGCATGCCGGGCAGAAGGACCGGCGGAAGTACCAAACCGTGCCGCAACCATCGCAGCCCTGATAGGTGATCGCCTCGGCGCCTTCGGTTCAATCCGCGCTCATGCCGTACGCTCCAGGAATAACCACGACAGCACCCCTCCATCGCCATGCAGCAAAGCGGCGGAGGGTTGCTGGATTTTGGCGCGCCCCCGGCCCGGCCGCCGAGCTGCAGCCCGCTTCCTTGGCCTGATCACGCCCCTGGCGAAGGCAGCCAGAGGGGCCATCGCGCCGCCAACCCCGCAATGCCCGTAGGAGAGCAGGCCCCCATGGGTGTCTAGCGGCAGCTACCAGTTGCGCTGAGCCACCCCTCGCGCGCCTGAGCACCCGCTGCTGGGTCCCATGCCCGCGCGCGCCGAGGCGCGCTGCATGGCGGCCCGCGCCCCAAAATCAAGCAGATCCGGTGCGGCGCTGATGTGCTGGAACTGGTGCGCCTGGCCGCACCCGCGGATGCGAATGCGCGGGGTCTGGCCGGGTTCGTGGCTGATGACGCAGGCTGCCCGCCATCGGATACTGGGCAGCAATCGAGCAGTTTCAGGGGCGCGGGGATGGGGCGGGACGCCAGCACGTCAGCCACGCTGATTGGCTCGAGGTATTGAGCCCCCGGGGTGGCGCGAGGCGTGGCTTCGCATCAGCACGGCTAGTCGAGCCAGCTCAGCTTCCGTGATGCCAAATTCCGCCATATAGCGTGACGCAATAAGGGCGTGGTATGCGGGGATGGTTGCGCCAAACGGAACCTCGTAGACGGGATGGCCAACCTGGGCCAGGGTGTGGACGCACTATCCCGGCTCTGGCCGGTCAATCGATTCTCGCCCGCCATCACCAGAACGTTCCGCACTACACCAGCATCGGCCAGTTCATGCGCCAGCATAATCATCGCGAAACCAGTCGCGTCGCCCACCTGCACGGCATGGGCATAGGAAGGTGTAAGGCCGAAATGTTCGCACAACAACCTTGGCCAGCATCAGATGCGGGAAGGTGGAGGAATACCCGGTGACTACTCCGTCGATATCGCGCCGGCTCAGCCAGGCATCGGCCAATGCTCCCTTCGCTGCTTCGGTCATTAGATCGATGGTATTGCGGCCTTCATGACGCCCAAATGGTGAGAGCCCTACACCGGTAATCCAGCTCATGCCTGTCCCCGCTTCCCGAATAACCTGCGGCGTACTTGTGACCGATGGCGCCCGGCTACTGCTAGGCCATGCATTCCGATCCCGGTTCTGGGATATACCCAAGGGGCTTGCCGAACCCGGCGAGAAGCTGACCGCCGCGGCTGTTCGGGAACTCCGTGAGGAGACCGGGCTTTCGGTGCAAGAGTGTGAGCTGCTGGACCTTGGAATTCACCGGTATCGGCCGAAAAAGGATCTCGCCCTGTTCGCGTGGCGGCCGGGTATAATGCCCGATCCCGAAAAGCTAATCTGCACATCGATGATTTTGCTCCCGAGCGGCGCCCAAGCTCCAGAGTTTGATCGTTTCGCCGTTCTACCCTGGGCAGAGGGACTAGGGCGCCTTGGCGGAAACATGGCGCGGGTGTTGGGTGAATTGCATGGGCGCCTACGCTGATAGAGCCGAATGGCTTGAGCGCGTTCGGAAAGCCTGAATCGCACTCTGGAACAAAAGTCCTAGAGCATGATGGCTTCGACCTGAAGTCATGATGCTTTAGGGGCTGGTTGAGCACGGGTCGCCTCGTCAGGCCGCAAATCTCCGGGGACCTTTTGCCAATCCCCGTCCGCTTTTGCCAGCAAGTCCGCGTGCAGCGCTGCAAGGCCTCGGCCGCCCGCGAGCTTCGCGGCGAGGATCTCCCCCCGTGCAGCCTCCCAGAAGAGGCCCGTTCCGTCCGCCCCAGGCGTAAGTCCTTCGCGTACTCGGGCAAAGTAGGCTCGGGCCCGGGCTGGGTTGCCCCCTTCCTTCGTATCCAGAACAGCGAGGCTGAAAAGCGCGTCGCGTTCCGCGGTGCTCAGCGCCGCCTTGCCCGCGGGGTCAGCCCAGTGCGCCTCGGTAAGCCGTTCCGCATCCGCAAATACTCGGCCGAGCTCGGCGCGACCCGCATTTAGCAGGGATGTCAGGGCACGCTGGACAAATTCGGGGCGCCGCGCCGCTGCGGCTCCAGAGCGTTCCAGGGCGGCGAAGCGGGACGCGACGTCAGGGTCGCCACGCGCGGCGGCGCACAGGGCACCCTCAGCTTGCGCAGTCCAGCCAATGTCGCTGGTCAGAGCATCATCCATGCCGATCTCGTTTAGGCTGCGGCGCAACCACTTCGCCGTTCTCGCGGCGGCCTCGAACTGTGTCTCCACCGCGGCGCGATCTTCACCTTGAGCGAGCCGTTCCTGAGCACGCGCGTAAAGGAGGCCCGGTAGGTTCAGGGGCATGAGCTCCGCCATTCGCTCCAAGGTGGCGCTCTCGGCTTCTTGGGGGAGGGAAGCCGGGTTGTCGAGGTCGATCCCAAAACGCCGTCGCAACACGGGTGCGACCTGGGCCCGCGCGTGTTCGGCGTCTGCGCCGGCCCCGTCATTGCTTGCTTCGGTAAATGCCCGACCCGCGAAGCCGAGAAATAGATCGGAGTCTTCGGGCACTGAAGCAGCCCGACGCGCGAGATATGCGCGGTAGCGGGCCCGGGGCCGGGCTAGGTCGGTTTCCAACGAAAAGGGCCGTTCACTCGCGTAGGCGGTTAGGCCGCAGCCCTGGGGTTCGATAGAGGCGTGAGCGAATCCCGCCGCTTGTAGCAGCAAACCTAGACTCTTTTCGGTCTGTAACACCAAGTGCAAGCCTGGTGAGAGGTAGGGTGATGCTGTACCCTCCTCAATCAAGCGCGGGATCATATCGGCGTTAGGAGTGGTAAGAACGAGGATGCCGCCCGGTTTGAGCGCCGCGCGCAAAAGGCGCACGAAATCGCCGGGGGACGGCATATGCTCCAACGTCTCGGACGCCATCACCACGTCCTTCGGGGTGCGGCGTGCATCCTGCTCGGTAAGGTGCCGTTCTTCGATCTTAAGGCCCAGCAAGTTACGAGCATAGGCGGTAGCGGCGGCGGGATCGATGCCCTCGCCCTCCCAGCCGAGTTCATGGACGGCAAAGTCCAATGCGAAACCGAAACCGCAACCGACATCCCAGTATGTGGTGCCGGGAGGACGAGGAATCCGGCCTAAAAGGTGTGCGAATAGGCCCAATCCAGCGCCTTGCTGAATGTAAAACGAGCCGCGTCCCTGCTCGAACAAATCGGGTTCGGTGTAATCCAGTATCGGCTGGTTCTCGTAGAAACGACAGGAGCACTCCGGGCAGGCGCGGAGTTGGTAATGTGCATGGCCATTCGGGCCAAATGGGGATTCTATCTCTAGGATAAGAGGCTTGGCCGAGAACGAACCGCAATTCGGGCAGGGTAGCAGGGTGCGGTTCGGAGAGCTTGGGTTTGGCCAAACGAATCGGGTGGTTTTCGGCGGGCTGGGCGGGATTTGAGTCATTCGCCAGCATTCACCAGAGTACGGAGGTGTAGGCAAGCGCTGGCGATGGGGGTTGAGGAGAAGCGGCGCCCAGAGGGCGCCGCAGTACTTCGGATGCTGACGTTGCTCTAGGCGCACTTGCGGCGCGAGCGAACCATGCCGAGGCCAAGGAGGCCCGAGCCGATTAGGGCCAAGGACGCAGGCTCGGGAACGTGGATGCGCGTGGCTGCAGTCGCAATCTGGCCGCCACCACCGTTGATGGCCAGGGTAGTTGTCCCGTCTACACTCTGGAACTTGGATACGCCGGGGTTATTGATGAACGAGGAAAGCAGTTCGATTGCGAACTTCGAGGTATTCGGGCTCGTAATGAAGCCCTGTTCGCCAGGTGACAGCGAGAATGTCAGGTCGACGGCAGCGCCCGGAATAGGACCGTTGTTCCCGAAGGTTAGCGTCACGTTATTCGTACCGTGGGGAAGCAGCCCGCCCGAGCCTAGGAGCACATCACCCGCGGGCGGCTGCGCCGGAGTTAGGCCGGACAATGTTGCCTGGAATTGGTCGTTATTACCCGGATCGCCATAGAGCTGGTACGAAAGGGAGCTAAAGGACCCCGAATAGGTGCTGCCGTTAGCAGTATTGCCCTGGAAGCTATTGAGAGAGCCATTCGCGTTGAAGAAGATGTAAAGCGCATAGCTTCCGTCACCAGGTGTGTCGTTGAACCCAGCGGGATGAATGAAGTCTGAGCCGAGTTGTGCTTGCGTGAATTTCAGGTACCCGCTTTCATCGAAAGCTCCGGTCGTGTTCGAAATATGGGCGACCGCATAATCCCCAACGATGAAATTATCTGCCTTGAATGTAGAATCTTGAAGGTCGGTCAGCGAGGGATTCGAGCCGCCGGGATTGAAGGTAATCGGGGTCAGTGTGTCTGCCCAAGCTCCGGCAGCAGCGGCTGTGCTGAGCATCATGCCGAGAACGGCCCCCTTAACAATCTTCCAGCCTAGCTTCTTACGCATAATCATAAAGTTTAATCCTCTTGCTTTAATTTCGCGGATCGGCGGACCATTCACGAGCGTTGTCAAACATCATGGGACAGAAGTTTACGATTGCACGCCGAAGCGCGGGTCTGGCTGACACTAAGCAAGAGCCGGGCCACATCGTTTCGCCTCGGTGATCACGCGCTTTGGCGGCCTCGCTGAACGGTATGTTGTAAAAGCTTCCGACGGGCGCTGGCCGCCGGCTCAGCCGCTTTGGCCGAAATCCGCCAAATTCCTCTGTAAAATTTTTCGACTGGTTGCGGGTTTCGCTACAAAGACCCGCATCCGAAGATTGCCTCGGCGAACGAGATTTTGGCTTTCGGTTGAGTAAATCTTGTGATATTAACCTCCCATTCGGTTTTTTTCTCAGCTTTTGAGCACGGTGCGGCAATGAGTCATCAATGGCCTTCAACGACCATCACCTGGAGTCTGGCGCAACAGACGTATTCCAATGACTCCCCCGTCCCCAATGACCCCAACTCCGGGTCGCCCTTTGAGGCCCAACCGAATCCGTCATCGCAATGGGACGATGTTATTGCCAGGGCCTTTAGCGCCTGGGCGAGCGCCACGGGAATCAACTTTCAGGAGGTGCCAGATGCGGCCTCGATCGCCGATGCCGCTGACATCCGGGTGGGCTTTGCGGATCCCAGCACCCTCGTTGATCCAAATGATCCTAGCAAGGTGACGGTTGGGGTAGTCGACTCCAAGTGGACCAGCAGCTCAGATCCGAACTCCCCGTTCTCCCCCGACTCGCTGATCCGGTTTCGCGACTCAAGCGACACGTCGCTTACTCCGATCAATAACGGCTCTGACTTTCTGTTCTCCAATACCAACGTAACCCTCTATGACCTCGCCATGCACGAGATCGGGCTGGCGCTCGGGCTAGGCTCGTCCGATAGTGACCCCAACTCGGTCATGAACGATAGCTTGAGTAACAGCACGCCGGACGCCAGCGACATCAAAGCGATCCAATCCCTATACCCGACCGCCACGCCTTCCCAGCCCGCCCCCTCCGGAAACTCCGGCTCAAGCTCCTCATCAGGCTCAGCCCCATCAGGCTCAAGCCCGTCAGGCTCCGGCTCATCATCAGATCCAAGCTCCGGAACGCCAGCGAATCCCAGTTCCGGAGGCTCGCAGTCAGCCCCT
>JAFAHH010000594.1 GCA_019237355.1 Acetobacteraceae bacterium
AGTTCGTCGAGCTTGCGGGCAGCTCCCACAAGCGCTCCAGAGGCCGGCAAAGCCAGCGCCAAGGACAAGAATGCGCTGCATTTCGCTCCTCCTGGCGATCGCGCGGCCGCCTCTCGGCCAGCAGCCTGCCCGGAACACTCGGTTGGAGCAAGCAGCGGGGCCGGAATGAAAGCCTCCTGGCAAGTCTCCGTGGCTGATTGGGGTTAGCATCGGCCCGGTTGATGAACTCGGTCGCAACGTCCGGGGAAATTGCGACCTTGTTCACGGCGCTCAGTTGAGTGCTGTTCACCGTCTGCGCGGGAGGGAGCCGCCGGCGCTTGAATTTCGACCCGGCGGAAGTCGACGTGTTCGATATGAGCGGTTGAGATTTACGGCGCTGGGATGAGGAGCATCTGGCCGGGCTTGATTAGGTTAGGATCAGGACCGATTGTTTCTCTGTTTCGCGGGTTGTTGTAAATTCTATCCCAAGATTCCTTTGTCGCGTCACCGTAAAAATGTAAGGCAATGCCGGAGAGAGTATCGCCCGGTTTGACCTTATACTCACAATCGGGCGGGACAACGCAGGGGAATGGAATCAAAAGCACTTCGCCCGGTCGGATCAGGTTAGGATTAGGACCGATAACGTTTCTGTTGTGAGGCACATTGTAAATCCTCTCCCAAGATGCCTTGTCCCCGTTACCGTAATAACGGAGGGCGATTTCAGAGAGGGTGTCTCCTTCCCGAACGACGTAAGTTACTGGGGCCATAAGTTCCTCCTTTTTCCTTGTCACTGTGGGTGCGAATGCGGCTTCATCAAAGCCGCGGCGAACTCGTGCGCACTAGAAACAAGTCGGCAAGTGAAATAGATCACAGTTGGAATCAGTGCAACACGGTAGTAGCAGGCGAGACCTGGGCGACGAGGCCGTTGCGATCACTTAACGGCCTTCCGATGATGTGTGTCGCATCGACCCTTATGTGCGACGTGCCGATTGCCATCAACGCGGCAAGAGGCCAAGGTAGCGCTGGTGGTCTTTCGAGCGCAGGGGAGGCCGAATGCGCCGCCTGCTTCTAGTTTTGCTGCCTTTCGTGCCGCTCACGGGCTGCTACTATTATCCGCACCCGTATTCCGACTACCCGCCTCGCCGGCCGCCTCCACCGCCGCCACGGTACTATCCAGATCAGCCGCCACCGCCGCCTCAGTACTATCCGGATTCCAAGTGAAGCCGCTGCTGCCGGGTCATCGAGCCTTCGTTTGACATGAATTGCGCAGTTCGCCCGCCGCCGCGAGCTGGTTCCGCGCTTGCTCCCCGTGGAGCGCGCGACTGCCGCCATTCGCTGGCGCAGCGCTATGAGGTCGCGGGCTGCGGACGGCCATGCGCCTCCGCCACGGCGAGGCGGAGGCGCGCAGGTGACATGTGAAGAATTAGCCGAGCGTCGGGAGCTGGCTGAGATTGGCTGCGGACGAGCCGGTCAGCACGGCGTGGCCGCCGGAGATCACGATATCGCTGGACGGAACGGCGACGAGGTGGCGCCCGGGCGTGCGGTAGGATCCGATCTGAACGATCGCGGTATGCCCATTGTCCTTCAGCGAATAAACGCTGCCGAGCAGGGTACCGTTCACATCGTACAGCCATCCACCGACCGCGGAGCTGGCGGCGGACGGCGTGTCGGACTGCGCGAAGGCGGGCGCGGTCGCGCCGAGCAGGGCGATGGCAAGAGCGGCGGCCGAAAGCTTTTTCATGGTGGTGTCCTTTCCGTCTTGGGTTGTTAAGACCGGCTGGCCGGACAGCATCGCCGTTTTGGCCATGCAGCAGACGTAAGCAGGGTTGTCGTCCTTACGGTGTGAACGAAATCACTACCCCGCCCCGGGACGTCGTGAAGCGATCGGATGCGGAGCGGGACGGGCACGGCGCTCCCGCTCCGCAACCCGGTCAATCAACCGCGGAAGTCGAGGCGAGCGCGTTCGCAGTTAGCGTGCGCAGCATCACGTGGTCCCCGGCCATCGCGAAGTCGGCGGCGGGCACCGAGACGAGATGGCGGCCGGGCGTCAGGTATGAGCCCCACTGCACGATCACCGTCCGGCCGCCATCGGCCACCTCATAGACGCTTCCGACGAGTTCGCCATTGGCGTCGTACAACCAGTTGCCGACCGCGGACTGCGGGTTGAACTCGGCCGCTGTCTGGGCGAGCGCCGGCGTGGCAAGCCCGAGAGAGGCGGAACCAAGCGACGCGGCCAGGATGAGTGCCGCGGTTTTGCGAGCGAAGGTCATTGGCTTTCTCCTGCCTTTACCGAAGGGCGGCCGGGCCCATCCCCGCCGCCATCATCAGGTAGCATAATGCAACCAGGTGGGAGGTGGCAACTTGAAACCGACCTTTCAAGTGCACATGTTCGCGAGGGTTGAGAGAAGGAAGCGGCGACGCTGGGGGAGGGCGGTCGCCGGGAGGAATCTTATGAAACGCAAGCCGCTGAATGACGCGCCGTGTTGCATCGCCCGC
>JAFAHH010000604.1 GCA_019237355.1 Acetobacteraceae bacterium
CTTGTATGCTGTTTGCCAAATCTGCATAGTCGGAGGCGGGCTTTTCCCGCATGCTCCAGAGCAGATCACGGGCTGCTGTTTCCGGTGGTTTGTGAAAAATCAAGAACTAGACCGTCTCAGGCGCGACACTTTTCCACCTGAAGCTGATCTAGGCGCGATGCAAGACTTTGGCCGGGTCCCGGAGTGCAAGGCATGTTTGTGAGCGCTGCGGCCGCGGCACGGCAGGCCGACTGATGAAGGTTGGAGGTGAACTCTCATGAGACCGCGTTTTGCTTTCTCGCTGATATCACTAGTCCTCGCGGCCTGCGCAGCGGAGAAGCCCGGCATGCCGGCGGGTCCGATGACGACGGGTAAGCCATCCGTTGCGAGCGAAAGTGCCGGAAGCGGGGTAACTGTCCCTGGCAGCACGCTATCCAGCATGCCGGCAACGGGGACTGGCGGGCCCATGCAGGGCTCGGCCGGAATGAACGTTGCGGCCCCGCAGCAGCCCGCCATGACGCAGACCGGCTCACAACTGATTGGGAAGGGGCCAGCGCAATATCGCCTGGGCAGCCCGGCCAACGTCCAATGAAGGATCAAATAGCCTGTAGCGCACGCACGGCACCGCACGTCTTCGCAACAAAGGGGGTTAGACAACTATGTGCTACACACTGATGAAAGCTCGGCGAGTGATGACAACACCAAGGGCCAGACTAATCGCCGGATCGCTGCTGTCGAGCATCGCATTGGCTGGATGCGTCTCCAAAAGCGCCTACGATCAGCTCCAGCAACAAAACCAGCAACTGCAAGCACAAAATCAGGACCTTCAGCAGCAGGTCACGCGGTTGCAGGGGGCGATCAAGTACACCGTGAACAGCGACCTGCTGTTCCGGCCGGGTAGCTGGCAGATGAGCGATCAGGGCAAGCAGATCATCGCGCAAATGGCCTCGCAACTGGCGTCGACTCAGCAGAACAAGCTACTGATCAAGGGCTACACCGACAACGCCCCAATCGGCCCGGCGCTCAAGGCGCAGGGCATCACATCGAACCAGGACCTCTCGCAAAAGCGGGCGGACGCCGTCGTGCAGTATCTGATCTCGCAAGGCTTTAAACCGGACCTCCTCGCGGCGCAGGGCTTCGGCGACGCTAATCCCGTCGCCTCAAATGATACGCCACAGGGCCGGGCCCAGAACCGCCGCGTCGAAATAACCCTGGCCCCTTCGACTCCGCCGGCAAGCTGAGCCAGGGCGCCACAACCAAGATCAACCAGGGCCAAATCATGGGCCCCTTGATCGACCTACTCGACGCCCGAACTCCCAGTTAATCGCGGGAGAGCGGGCGGCGGGATTAACTGACGACACGACCGCGCCAGCCCCAGCCAGCGAAATACGCTGCAGGCGGCGCGGTCAGCATCCATGGACGGATAGAGCCATCTCAGGCCGGTTTCGGATCCGGCTGGCGGCTGAGGATCGACAATGCAACGTTTAAGCAAGCTGACACTGGTGTTGCTAGCGATGTCCGGCTTGGGGATAACCCGAGGTTTGCACGCCCAGCCGCCGCAACAGCCCCCGGCCACTCGGCCGGCGCCAGGCCGGGCTCCGAACCCGCCGCCGCACATCGAGCCGAAGGCGCTCGAGATCCTCAAAGCCGCCTGCGATGCGCTTACTGCGGCCAAGGCGATGTCATTCACCGCCGTGAACACTTATGAGAAGGCGGCACGTAACGGACAGCCACTCTACTACGCTACGCTGAACCAGGTGACGTTGCAACGGCCGGACAAACTGCGTGTCATCACACCGGGCGATGGCGTCCCCGACGAATTCTATTACAATGGCAAAACGATGATGGCCTATGTGCCATCCGAGGATCTCGTGGCCGTCGCCGACGCGCCCCCGACAATCGATCAGCTTATCGACGTGGCCTGGGAGAAGGCCGCGATCTACTTCCCCTTTAGCGACGTAATCGTATCGGATCCGTGTGAGGTTATCGATAAGTCGATGACCTCGGCATTCTATGTCGGCCAGTCGAAAGTAATCGGCGGCACGACGACCGACATGGTGGCGGTTGCCGGGGAGGACGTGCAGGCCGAGCTGTGGATCGGCGTGGCCGATCACCTCCCGCGGCTGATTCGCGTCGTCTATCCGAATGAACCTGCCCACTCGCTGTACCAGACGGAATACTCCCATTGGCACCTCGCCGATAAAATCGATCCGGCCGCATTCTCCTCCGACCGGGCAGCCAAGGGGAAACCGATGCCCTTCGCACCGCCGGGTCCCGGCACACCGGCGCCGCGACCCGGGGAGCCGGCGAAGCATCAACCTGAGTAGATGGAGGACATACGATGAAGACGATCTTACTCATCGCGGCCGCTGCAGTTTCCCCCGCGTTGCCTCTATCCCAGGCGGGGGCTTGGATGCGCGGCGGGGGCTTCGGCGGCTTCCATGGGGGAGGGTACACGCATTCCGGTGATTTCGGTGGCTGGCAGCACTCCACCACGGTCGGCGCGGGAGGTGTTTCGCACTCCAGCGACTACGGCGGCTATGAGCACGGTACCCAAGTCGGCGCCGGCGGGAGCGTTGCGCATGAAAGCGACGCTGGTGGCTATTGGCACGGCAGCGCGGCAACTCCATATGGCGGCTATGCCCACGCGAGTGATTACGGCGGGTACTATCATAGCACGGCGGCTGGACCTTATGGCGCGGTGCACACCGGCCCCTACGGGACGACGGCGACAACCGCTCCGTACGGAGCCTATTATCATCAGCCGGCAGTCACAAATTATTACGGCGCCGGATGCTATAATTGCGGCGGCGGAAGCTGGGGTGTGCCGGCGGGGACTGCTGTTGCGGCGGGCGCGGTTGGGTTTGCCGCCGGCGCGGCGACCGGCGCCGCCGTGGCAAGCGCCGCTTATCCCGTCGGAGGAACATACGCGGTGCTGCCCGCGGGCTGTGTTTACCGGCTGCTACCTCGTGAATACGACTGCGGTTCGATGTGGCTTGCTCCAGCATACGGCGCGAACGGCGTGTATTACAGGGTCGTGCCGGCTCCCTGAGCTCGAAATGTTTTCACGGGGGTTGCGTCGGCTCGCAGACTGCGCTGACCCAACCCTGCTCTGGTCCTTGCCATATCTGCATAGCGCGGTGCGGGTCTGTTCCCTCGACCTGCAGCTAGAGCACTTTCGAATAGTCGGACCCGGAATCCCTGAGCACCCCGAATTGTGCCCTTAGCCCGCTTGGGGTTCGGCCATTTGCCAGACCGAATCGGCGGTGCGCGCGTCGCACTACTATTCGTGCTGGTCGAGACGGCGGGCTTGGCGCTGATGGGTATCGACTCCGCAGCGTGGATTGCGACTGTCGGCGCGGCGCTGACTGGTTTCGGCTATTCCTGGGCCTTTCCCGCCTTTGGGGTGGAGGCCGTTCGCCGCTGGGGATCCTGCTGCGGTAGGGCGGCCTGAAAGCTCGACGAGCACGTTCGCTATCCCGGCAACGGCGAGGCAATAATCCACAGGCGGCGCCACCTTGGAGAAGAAGACAAAACACACTCAATCAATGTTTGGTGTCTTTGTTTCTGGACAGGACCGGACAGACTCAGCCTCGTGTTGGAAGTCTGCAAGCGTCCAGAGGTGTGGGTGAACGATGCAGTTCTATTTTAACGGCTACAAGCCCGGTGACCCGTTCATCGAGGACCCACATCCATTCGTTGAAAAGCGGCCGGAAGGTCTCCCTAAGGATGCCGACGTCCTGATCATTGGCTGCGGTCCGGCCGGTCTCGTGTTGGCCGCGCAAATGGCCAACTTCCCCGACATCAGGACAGTCGTCATCGACCGCAAGGATGGTCCGCTCGAGGTCGGCCAAGCCGACGGTGTCGCCTGCCGCACCGTAGAACTGCTCGAGGCGTTCGGTTTGGCGGCGCGTCTGATACAAGAAGCCTACTCAGTCAACGAGGTCGCCTTCTGGCGGCCGGACCCGAAAGACCCGACCAAGATCACGCGTACCGGACGGATTCAGGACGTTGAAGAGGGCTTGTCGGAGATGCCGCACGTGATCGTCAACCAGGCGCGCATGCTTGCCTACCTTCTGGATCACATGGAGCGGTCGGCGAGCAAACTGAAGCCGTTCTACGGTCTCCACGCCAGCGACATCCAGATCGATACCAGCGGCTCGTCGGAATATCCGGTAATGGCCACCTTGCAGCACCTTAAGGATTTCAAAGAGACTGGCGAAATCTCGACGATCCGGGCGAAGTATGTCGTCGGCTGCGACGGCTCACGCAGCCGCACCCGGGCGGCGATCGGCCGCGAACTGCGCGGTGATCCGATGAACCAGTCTTGGGGCGTGTTGGACGCCTTGGCCGTCACCGATTTCCCGGACATCCGGCTCAAGTGCGCCATCCACTCCGCGGACCAAGGCAACATCCTCATCATTCCGCGCGAGGGCGGATACTTGGTCCGGTTCTACATCGAGCTGGATAACGTGCGCGATAAGGAGATGCTCGAGAACCGGAGTGTCACCCCCGAGAAGCTGGCCGTGGTCGCGAATCGAATCCTTGCCCCGTACACCGTCGAAGTGAAAGATGTCGGGTGGTGGGCGGTGTACGAGATTGGCCAGCGGCTGTGCGACAAATTCGACGACGTGCCGGTGCAAGAGATGGCCACCCGTCTTCCCCGGGTGTTCATCGCAGGCGATGCCTGCCACACACACAGTGCAAAGGCCGGTCAGGGCATGAACGTGTCCATGAACGATACCTGGAATTTGGGCTGGAAGCTGGGTGCCGTCCTGCGGGGGAGGGCCAAACCGGAACTCCTGCACACTTACTCGGACGAACGTCAAAAGATCGCCAAGCAGCTCATCGATTTCGATCGTGAGTTTGCCAAGATGTTCAGCGCCCGTCCGACGGAGCCCGGTAGCGCCGGCCTACCGGGTGTCGACCCCGAGGAGTTCCGGCAGTACTTCATCACCCAAGGGCGCTTCACAGCAGGAGTTGCGACCAAATACCGCCCATCGATGATCACCGCCGAAGCGATCTTCCAGCACCTTGCGGAGGGCTTCCCGGTCGGGATGCGCTTCCACTCCGCTCCGGTCATCCGGCTCGCCGACGCTAGACCGGTCCATCTCGGCCACGCAGCCCGGGCGGACGGGGCCTGGCGCGTCTACATCTTTGCTGACCGAAACGACCCGGCGACCCGAGGCTCCCATTTTCGCGAGCTATGCCAGTTCTTGCAGTCGCACGCATCTCCGCTCAAGCGATTCACGCCGGCCGGTGCGGACCCCGACTCCGTGATCGATGTCCGTGCCATCTTCCAGCAGGGGCATCGCGACTTGGCCATCGACAAGATGCCCTCGGTACTGCTTCCGAAAAAGGGCAAGTTCGGCCTAATCGACTATGAGAAGATGTTCTGCGTCACTCCGAAGGCCGGGGACATCTTTGATCTACGAGGGGTGAATCGCGAGACGGGCTGCATGATCGTCGTCCGCCCGGACCAGTACGTCTCACACGTGCTCCCACTCCACGGCCACCAGGCATTGGCAGACTTCTTTGCAGGGATCCTGATCGACGCTAGGTAGGGGCGTCAGATCGGCAATGTCGGGGCACCGGCAGCATCCGTGCGAAGATTTACGGCGGCTTTGTCACCCAGAATAGCCACACCGCATTTGATTCTGATTTCCGCCATCGTAGGTTCGGCGCGATTGATCGAGCCACTGCGCCGCCGCGGCTGTCGTGTGCGCGCCTTCGCCCACGGACGCGGCAGCGGATCGAGGAGAAGACGTCGAACCCGGGCCGGGGCGCGGCGGACGGGGAGGTCCTCCTCCTGAGCACCGAGACCGCGCCAGGGCCGGCATTGCCGACCGCAGCTACCGCCAGATTGAGAACAGCCCGGCGGCGCTGTGCAGAATCGCAGCCAAGCTCGCCGCGTAGGCACGGCACGCTGCATTTTTGCTATGAAGCGGGGCCATGCGGGTATGGCGTGTACCGGCAACTGCAAGCCTTGGGCCACGCCTGATCGCAGCGCCGTCGCTGATTCCGGCCGGTGCGGCGACCGGGTGAAGACCGACCGGCGGGATGCGGTCAGCCTGGCGCAGCTCCACGGCGCGGGCGAGCTAAGCGGGGTGTGGGTTCCGGAACCTGCGCATGAAGCGATGCGGGATCTGGTTCGGGCCCGCGCGACAGCCGTGCCGGCTGTGCGCCGCGCACGCCAGCATCTGCAAGGATTTTTGGTGCGGCATCGCCGCCATTATGGCGGCCCCAAGGCTTGGTCGCGCGCACACGGGTGCTGGCTGGCGCAGCAGCGCTTCGAGCATCCGGCGCAGCAGATCCTGTTCCAGGACTAGTCTAGGCGACCATGCCCGGCACGTTTAAAAGCATGGCGTTACGCAAAGTAAGCGCCGAAAGCGGCATCGGCGATTGATTGCAGGCGAGCACGGATTGGGGACACGCGGAAGAAAGGCGGCCCCATGGGGGCCGCCAAGTTTAGGGAGGAAACGTCCAAGAACAGCACCGCCGAGGCGGCGCTGCATGCCTATGCTGGCCGCGCATGCGCCCCGGCGCAAGCATTTATTGTGCAGTGCACCATGATGCACCAGGCTGTGTTGCGCACGCGCCACACCAGGCTGCCAGCCGCTTCAAATGGGACTCTTGTCGCAGAGCGATCACCTCAGCCGAGCATTCGCCGTCCGGTTGGCATGTTCTTCCGGAACTGATCGACCACCCATCGCCGGCCGCAGAGCCTTCCACTTGTTCCGGCGCATCCTCTTGATAGGTTTGCGTGCGGTTGATCCAGTAGCACTCGCATTTAAGCCACGATCTGGACCTCTGCTACCTCTGCGGTGTATCGGCCTCCCTTGCCTACGGGACCAAGCTCGACCAAGCGGGCTGATGCGAAGCCAGCAAAGCCGTGCTTCGCAGGGTGCGGGCGATCTATGTCCCGCAGTTCGCCCTCATTATCATGCTGGCAGCTCTTCTGATGGCGAGTCGAGCGCTCCAGGTCGCGCGCTTCTTCTGGTTACACGAGCAACGCCCACCTGCTGCGCCGGCCCGAACTTCGGATCCTCAATATTGGTGCAATCGGGCTGCTCGCGGGTGGCAGCTGGGCCGTCCTGGTGCTGCCCCAGACTTGGGACTTCTACCATCAATTCGGGCTGCCGTTTCGGGTGCTACTGCGCGGGGTTCACAAGTTGAACCTCGATCCGGCGCGGGTGATTCGGTGCTAGCGCTTGCCTGGATGGTATTCCGTACCGTTTCTCCTGATGCGCGATGGCTACGCGCACGCTGGGCTACCACGCTGATCGCGCCCGGCCAGCATTCGTTGCCGGTATTCGCAGTCGGTGTCATTGTTTCAGGCGTGAGCAGCTGGGCGTTACTCGTCTGGCAACAGAGCCTCGGCAGCGAGGTCTTGGTGAACGCGGCGGGTTTGGCGGGCCTGGTCTTGGTGGCCTGGCTGTCAACACTCCGTCCCGGGGATATCGTGCGAATGGTTGGTCGAGCTGACCTACTCGGTCCGGTGCAAGCGATTGTACTTAGATGCGCTGAGATCAACCAGTTTCAAGGCGAACCCATTTAGCTGCTTGCCATAAACGTGGGCAGGATCTGTGGTGCGGCCAGGACCCCCGCGCCATAAGCTACGAGAGCGACGGCAATTCCTCGCGCCACCAACCGGCCCCAGGCCAGCGTCTACTCGGCAAAGACAATCAGCGCGACCACCGCCATCGCGGCGACGTTCATGATGCCAATCGGAAACAGGATGACGAACAACAGCCAGCAGCAACCGAACTGGCCCAATATGGTTAGGGCGGAAATCATTGGCGGGACCGGCCGCAATTGGTGATCAGAGCCGATGAAACCGTGCGTAATCAATGAAAAGGGCACAAGGTTGCGGATTAAATCAGCACTGTGCCGACTCGGAGACTGCCCAGGCTCTGGCGCCCGTGAGGTGGCCGCCCATACGGACAGCCCAATTTATCGGTGGGGATCGGGCAAAAGGTCTACAAAAAGCATCGTGGGATAGTGGTATGAACCGGCAACCATCACATCGGCCCGCAGCAACACCCTCGCTTGTTCGATTGGGGGTGCCGTAAAATCGAAGGAGTCACATGATCGCCAATATCCGAAACCCTGATCAAGTCTTTTCGGGCACACGCTGGCCCGACCGGGTGTCGTTACGGTTCTTTGCGGTGCTTTAGATCCTGAGACCGGGAGGCCCTGAATGCGACGCAGAACTTTATTCCTAGGCGGGCTTGCTGCCGCAGGGTGGACGGCGCCCTGCAACCCCTGCGCCTGTCCGGAGCGGCGTGCTTGAAGAGATGACACCGCGATGGCCTCGGTCTATCGTCAAGGCTCGGTCGTTTCGGCACAGCTCGCGACCGAGGATTTCGGGCCAGAGGTCGTGGGCTGAGCCATCGGGTTGCTTCGGGCTGACGGTCATGTCGGGGAGACTTCGGTCAAAGCGTCTCCGGATCAAGAAAGAGCGCCACTTGATTTCCGAACGGGGCCACCCCTGGGCGGTGTAGCGGCTGAAGACCATCGATGGGTGATTTCGTTCTGCTGAGCAGGAGGATGGCCGATGCACCTCCCCGCAGACCAGGGGAATAAAGGCGAGACCAGAGTTCCTGGTCGCCAATGGCGATGGTTTTCGCGAAACTCTGATCGTCTGCAGGTCTCCCTTGCATTGCAAGGCGGCGCTTCGTTCGGAGCGTTCACCTGGGGCGTGCTCGATCGGCTGATCGAGGATGATCAGTTGGGTCTGGACGTAATCAGCGGAACCAGCGCGGGTGCCCTCAATGCTGTGCTTCTGGCAAGCGGTCTCGCGGAGAAGGGTCGTGCTGGCGGCCGCAATTGTCTTGAGCATTTTTGGACCAGCCTCAGCAAGCTCGCACCCGTGGGCTCGTGGGGCATCGGCCTGTGGGCGACAGTGATGGCGGCTCTCGAAGCCTCCGCCCATGTCGTCTCACCTTATCAATTTAATCCCTTGGGCCTTAACCCTCTGCGCGACCTCTTGCTGAAGGAAGTGGACTTCGATCGCCTGCGCGCTTCTTGCCCGGTTCGGCTATTGATTGCCACAACACGCGTGAGGGATGGTCAGCTCCGGCTATTCCGGGAAAACGAAATTACGGTGGATGTATTGCTGGCCTCTTGCTGCTTGCCGATGCTGCACCAAGCAGTAGAGATTGAGGGCGAAGCATACTGGGACGGCGGATTTTCAGCCAATCCGCCGTTGCGCCAAGTTGCCATCGAGACAAAG
>JAFAHH010000619.1 GCA_019237355.1 Acetobacteraceae bacterium
CAGGCCGCGCTGGCTGACCCAGCCAAGCCATACGAACCGCTCGTGCCGGTACGAGACCTCGATTGCTGGCCAAGCGAACCCCGCTTCGAGCAACTTGAACAGGGCGAGAAGCTGCGCGCCAGCGGCGCGGATCTCGAGCATGATCCGAGCCCGATTTCCGCCGGGCCGGTCACCTTGGAACAGGGCCGGGACCTCGATCAAATCATTCTCGGCATTTCGTTGGGGGCGCTCGGCCCGATCTGCTCCGAGCTTGTGCGCGCCTCGCCGCGCTGGCGATCGCTGCTGGATGAAGTGAAAACCGTTGCGACCGCCGGCGTGCAACTTTGGTTTCAGCCAGATCTGGTGGGCCTTGGGTGGAAAGGGGGCCGCACGATAGCGACCGCCTATGCCGAGCCCCTCGATACTTGGGCGGACCTGAATTGGCTGCTTGCGCGTGAAGACTGGGCAGGGCCCGCTCGGCCAGCCAGCGTCGTCTATTTGTGCGGACCCCTAACCGGCGCCGGGCCTGCTTTGCCGGTGATCACCCGGGAATGGCTTTTGGCCAACGCCCATCATCTTTGGCCGAACTTCAGCCCCCGGCCTGGCCAGGCTGATTTTCAGCTTCTGCATCGCCCCGGCGGCGGCGACGCCGAGGCACGTTTCGAAGCGCAATACTTTCGGACAAACACTGTGGGGTCGGATCTTTACGTCCAATCTGTCCCAGGCAGCACCGGGTTCCGCTTGCGGCCGGGCGAGTCTGGTTTCGATAACCTCTATATCGCGGGCGATTGGGTGCGGACGGGCATCAACGCAGGTTGTGTCGAAGCCGCTGTGATGGGAGGCCTCGCTGCGGCCCAGGCCATTTCCGGCCGCCAGATTGACATCGTCGACGGCGAGCAACAACCGCTTGCCGCTTCCCTGGCCGAGAATCTGCTTGACGCTATCCATTTTGTGAGCCGCGCCGAGGCGGTCGTGGTACTGGTGAGTATCCCGTCGGAAGCGGCCCAAGGTCTATTGCCCCAAGGGCTCGAGCTTGCGCCACAATCCTGGACCGATCCTGAGGCCACGCCATTGGCGTTTCTATTCGCCCGCTATCACAACGCCCGGCCGAACGTTTCGCCACTGGGCGTTGATTTCTGCGCTGCCTCACTGCTCTTGCCGGCAGTGCGAAGGGTGCAACCGGCCGGCGAAGGTGGCCCTGCTTCTAGACTTATGTCCTACGTGCCTCAGCTCTTTGTCGACAACCCATCGGCATTGTTCTTGGGCCAACTCGCTTACGGCCAAAAAGGCCAGTTGGCGAAGGTGACTATCGAGACCGGTGCAGTTTCGGTTCGCCGATTTGGCTCGGGCAGACCAGTTGTTGCCGTAGACATTACTACAACCGCTGATCCTGTCCCCGCTCCAAGAACCAGGCACTACGACCTTATAGCTGCTTTGCTGGGCCGTCCCATGCTCGGCCGTTCACCCACCGGGGGCTGGCGCACCCTGCGCTGGAATTATGAGTTGGATCAGGCGACAATTCAGGCTATTGACGCTTCGATAACAGTGTACCCGGGGCTGTGTGTTTCACCAAGGACCACGCCGCAGGATTTACGGAGTGGCGACATGGGCAAAATTGGCGCGTTTCGCCTGTGGACAGAGGCGGCAATAAGCAATCCACTACTCGGGTTGTTGCCAGTGGTGTAGCCGAATCGGGGTAACACCCCGGGCGTGAATTCATGAGCTTGCAACCTGCACTGCGGGCCTGCCCATCATGTTCATTTGTGAACCCGCCGGGGATGGCTTTCTGCGGCCAGTGCGGGGTGCCGCTGCCTGCGTCTGGCGCGCCGCCGCTCGATCGCCAGGAGCGCAGGCGGCTTACGGTGCTGTTCTGTGACCTGGTCGGGTCTACTTCACTGTCGGAGCAACTCGAACTCGAAGAATTCGAGTTTCTGCTGCGGCGTTTCCAGGAGACCTGCAGCGAGGTGATTCGGCGCCAAGGCGGTTTCGTTGCTCACTACATGGGCGATGGGATGCTGGTTTACTTCGGGTATCCGCGTGCTATGGAAGGTGCGCCGGCACAGGCAGTTCGTGCCGGCCTGGCCATTTTGGCTGCTATCTCCAAGCTGGAGATCCCGGAACTATCCAATCGCGTCGGGCGGCTCGCGGTGCGCATCGGCGTGGCGACGGGAACCGTTGTTGTAGGCGATCTCGTCAGCGACAATGTGGTTGAGTATGCCGCAGTGCGGGGAATCGTCCCAAACCTTGCCGCCCGCTTGCAAGCCGCCGCCGAGCCTGGAACGATACTGCTTTCTCACGAAACCCAACGTAGCGTGGCCGCGGAGTTCGAGCTGCGCGACATGGGAGCTTTGACGTTCCGTGGGCTTGCCCGGCCGGAGCGCGTGTTCCAAGTGCTCGCCGAGCGGCGCCGGTCGCCGCCGGTTTCCAATGTTGCGGCCCGATTTCCCGGCACGCCGGTTATCGGGCGTGATAGGGAGCTCGCGTCCCTTGTCGATTTATGGGCAGGATCGCTCCGGGGTGACCGCAATTTCGCCGTGATTCGCGGCGAGCCTGGGATTGGCAAATCCCGGTTGGTCCAGAATTTTCGCACCCAAATCAAAGGTGAAGTGCACCGTGAACTCATTTTTAGTTGCTCCGCCAATCACACCGAAAGCGCATTTTATCCAATCGCAGCAGAGCTGAGACGTCAGCTCGGTATCGAACCCGATGCCCATGACGCCACCGCCCTTGCCCGGATCGAAGCGCTGGCTGATGAGTCGGGTCTGGAGCGTCGAGATGCAGTGCCGCTGTTTGCAGGCATGCTGCTCATCGACACCGGCAGTGCTTACCCCATGCCGATGCTTACGCCACAGCGGCGTGAGGACCGGCTGCTTGAGATCCTAGCGGCTGTGCTGCGTGTATGGATGCAAGCCGAGCCCCTGCTGGCTGTCATTGAAGATTTCCAATGGTCCGATCCATCGAGCGCTAAGACCATACTAAAGCTGGCAGAGCATCTGGCCGGCAGCCCGCTCCTGTGGATCGTCACGCACCGCGCCGAGTACGATGTCGCCGGGCTGGAACGGGTGGCAACTGCCGGGATTAGCCTCGACCGGCTCGATCGCCGCTCGAGTGCGCGCATTGCGGAGTCAGTTGTTCAGGGCGGACGGCTCCCCGAGCCGGTAATGAACGCCATTCTCGAGCGCGCCGACGGCGTGCCTCTGTTTATCGAAGAGCTGACCAAGAATGCCGTCGAGGCCCTGGCCGCCTCGCAGGGCCAGCCCAATACCAGCGCCGTGCCAATCTCGTTGCAGGAATCCCTAGTGGCGCGGCTCGACCGGATGGCTCATGGCAAGCCCGTGGCGCAAATCGCGTCGGTCGTCGGCCGCCAGTTCGGCCTAGGCGTGCTGGCGCGCGTAGTACCGATGAGCGAGTCGCAGCTCGCGGCTGGGATGCGCGAACTGATGGAGGCGGGCCTGGTTTGCCCAGATGCGGCCGCTCCAGAAGGGCATTATTTGTTCCGCCATGCGCTGATGCGCGATACCGCCTACGAATCCTTATTGCTGCGCGTTCGCCGGCGCTTGCACCGCGATATCGCACGAGTCCTTGCGGAGACCTTTCCGGCGCTGGCGGCAAGTCAACCCGAAGTTCTCGCGCAGCACCATACGCTCGGTGAGCAGTGGGAGGAGGCGGTCGACGCCTGGCTCGTAGCCGGGCAGGGTGCTTGTAAGCGACTCAATCTCGAGGAGGCAATCGCCCATTTCCGGCATGGGCTCGCGCTGCTGCCGCATATTGCCGGGCTCGCCAATCGGGAGCGCCGCGAGCTGATGCTCCAAGCGGGGCTCGCCGGAGCATGGATTCCGATCCGAGGCTATGCCGCAGCCGAGGTCCAACATGCTTACGACCGAGCGTATGAGCTGAGCGGGAAGAGTACCGGCGACCCGAACGCCTTTCCGGTGGTCTGGGGAGTCTGGGCGTACCGGATCGCGGGCGGTACCGGCGCTTTCGGCCAGGAGGCGGCCGATCGCCTGATGGCAATGGCCGATTCCTTTCCCGGCGCGAGCCTACGCATGCTGGCCCACACGGCTCAAGCCGTGACGCGATGCGCGCGCGGCGACTTCTCGGGATGTGAACAGCATTCACGTGATGCACTGGGGCTATACGACCCGGCCCGAGACCGGTCGCTTGCCTTCCAGTACACGATGGATCCGAAGATTCTGACGCTTTTGTTCCGGCAGCATGCGCTTACGATACAGGGGCGGCTGGCCGAAGCCGGCCAAGCTGAGGCCGAAAGCCGCGCGTTCGCGCGGGAGCTCGGCCAGCCGTTCATTGAGGCCTATGTGCGCGTCTGGGGCGCCGTGCCGCTGTTTTATGCCGGCCGATACCGCGATCTGCTCGCGCGACTAGACGGGGCCGTGGAGCATGCGAGGGTACACCGGATCGATTATTGGACCATGGTCGGCGAGGCCTGGCGTGGAGCTGCGCTGATTGGGCTCGGGGCAGCCGAAGACGGGGCTGGTGTTCTGAGCGCGCTTCTGTCGGTTATCGAGTCCACCGGAACCCAGCTTGCTGTGCCGTTCTTAAAGGCGGTTTTGGCACGCGGCCATTCCCTGGCTGGCCGCGCGGCCGAAGCCAGGTCCCTCGCCGAGGCCGCGCTTGCTGCGAGTGAGAATGCGGGCGCTGGCATGTACGAGGCGGAGATCAAGCGGATGGCCGGCGATGTGCTTGCGGCGCAAACTAAACCAGATCTGTCCAGTGCCGAGGCCGAGTATCGCGCGGCGCTGACCCTTGCGCGGCGGCAAGGAGCGCTGACATGGGCGATGGGCGCCGCGCTCAGCCTGGCCCGGCTTTATCTTCGGCGAGACCGGAGCGCGCAGGGTTTGGCGGTGCTCGAAGAGGCGATAGGACAGGTCGGTTCAGGGTGCGCACCGCCGGGTCTTGAAGTCGCACGTGACCTGGCCCGGCGTCTGCGCGCTGCTTAAAGCGCGGTGGCTTCAACCCGCGTCCTCATGTCCAAGAGTCACGTGGCCCTTAGGGCGGCAAGCACCTTTTCCGGCTTCATCGGCACGGAGCGAAGGCGAACGCCAATCGCATCGAACACCGCATTGCCCACCGCGGAAGGCACCACGGCGGCGGTCGGCTCCCCCGCACCCCATGGCTTTTCGTTTGGCCGGTCGATCAGGTCCATTACCACATCTGGCACATCCGGGAACGTGATGATCGGGTAGCTTGCCCAGTCGAGGCTGGTCACGTGCGAGCGGTTGAAGGTGACCTCCTCCATCAGCGTGCGGCTTACGGTTTGGATCACATTCCCTTCGATCTGATTGCGTAGCCCATCGGGGTTGATGATCTGTCCGCAATCATGCGCCACGTTGAACCGGGTAACCCGGATCTCACCGGTGCTGCGCTTGACCTCCACCTCCGCAACAGCACCGATATAGGTCCGGTTGAGTTCGTATTTTACATAACTCATTCCCCGGCCGGTGGCGACGTCGCCGCCCTGGCGCCGCTGCGGCGAGGGCCGCGCGTCCCACTTGGCAAGGGCCGCGAGGCGGTGCAGCAGCTCGATCCCACGCGGGTCCTTGAGGTATTTGAGGCGGAAGGCAAGCGGATCGGCATTCGCGGCTGCTGCCAGCTCGTCCATGAAGCTTTCATTCGCAAATGTATTCTGCATGCGCCCCGGCGTCCGGATCCAGGCGGGCCGCAACGGAGCATCGGCGAGTCGGTGCGCCATCGTGTGGACGGCAGGGAAGGCGTACGGAATGGCCGAATCCCCGGTAACGCCGCCCGGCGCCATGCCGTGCTCACGGGGCAAATCCGTCAGATTCGCCGCCAGCAGCGGTACGAATGGCGCGCTGGTCGCGCAGATGAACAGCTCGCTCTGCCAGGCGACGACATTGCCCTGATCATCGAGCCCAGCCTGCAGGTCGAGCATGGTCGGCGGTCCTTTTGGGTCCCACCCATGCTCATCCGCCCGCGACCACTGCACCCGCACCGGGCGCCCGCCTACAGCACGGGAGAGCACCGCCGCATCGGCCGCGGCGTCTTCGTGACCATTGCGGCCGTAGCAGCCGGAACCCTCTACGTAGATGCAGCGGACATTCTCCCGCGGCATGCTCAGCATCGTCGCGAGCTGTTCGCGGAGCTTGTGGGTGGATTGCGAGGCGGTCCAGCAGGTGAGTTTGTTATCGGCGATCGCCACGATCGCGCACGAGGGACCAATCGAGCCGTGCGTGTGTATCGCGAATTCATAGGTCGCCTTGAGCTTGCGAGCAGCTTTGTCGAGGGCGATCTTGGGATCGCCCGTGCTCGAGGTGATTTCGTCTTTTTCCACTTTGGTGGCGCGTACGGTCTCGAATAGTTTCGACTGTTCCGGAAGGCCTTGCCAATCCGACCAAGTCGCCTTTAGGGCCTGCGCGCCGCGGATCGCGGCCCATTCGGTCTCTGCCACCACGCCTAGGAAATTGCCTTCCTGTACCACGGAAACAATGCCCGGAATCCCCTGAACCGAGCCGCGATCGACGCTTTGCAAGCTGGACCGGATACCGGACGGCCGGACCACCCGGCCATGCAGCATCCCATCCACCTTATAATCCTGCATGTAGGTGAAGCGGCCGGTGACTTTGGGCGGAATATCCGCACGGGGCACTGACGTGCCAACCACTTTGAAGGTCGCCGGGTTCTTGGTGGGCGCGTTCGGGTCGACTTTGAGCGCGAACCGCTGGTCGGCGAGCAGGTCACCATACGGGACGCTACGTTCGCCCGCGATAACGCGTCCGGCTTGCAACGTCACCGCGGTTGGCTCCACATGGAACCTATCGGCCGCCATCGCGAGCAGAGCTTTGCGCGCTGTAGCCGCCGCTTGGCGCAACTGCATGCCCCCGCTTTGGATTGATAGGCTGCCGAAGGTCGGGCCTTGATCTGGGGTGAGCAGCGTGTCGCCGCTTATAAAGGTGATATTTTCGGCCGGAACTTCCAGCTCTTCGGCCAGGATTTGGGTGAAGGCGGTCTCAATACCGGTGCCAAGATCGACCTTACCGGAATACAGCGTCACCCGGTTATCAGGGGCGATTGCCAGATAACTATCGACCTGGTCGAGGGCAACGGGCTTCGGAGCAGTGCTGCTCCCGGCTGCAGGCTTCTGGTCTGGCTCGCCTCCGCCAGCCATTGCATGCCGGGCAAGCGTGAAGCTAACCACCAGTCCGGCCGAAGCCCGCAGCAGGTCACGGCGGGTGGGCATTAAATCATGCATCGCGGCGCCTCCTCATATGCTGCGCGAGGCGCGCTGCACCGCGCGCACGATGCGTAAATGGGTGCCGCAGCGGCAGAGATTATTCGCAAGCGCCTGCTTTATGTCGCTGGCCGAGGGAAAGTGATTGCGGGAAAGCAGGTCAGTCGCTTGGATGATCATCCCATTGATGCAGTAGCCGCATTGAACCGCTTGTTCATCAATGAAGGCCTTTTGCACGGCTGAAGGTTGTTCGGGCGAACCAAGCCCTTCCAACGTGGTGATTTTTGCCTGGCCGACGGACGCGAGGGGAGTGATGCAGGAGCGGGTTGCCTTCCCATCCATCAACACCATGCAGGCGCCGCATTGGCCGAGTCCGCAGCCGAAGCGCGGCCCATGCAGGCCAAGATCATTGCGCAATACATAAAGCAGCGGGATTTGTCCATCATCGGCAGGAACTAGAGCGGGCTTGCCGTTTACGGTAAGCTGGGCGGTTTTGGGCATGACGCACTCCTTCAAATCTTGCCTTTAAGGGATGTTCTGCGCCGCCCCGGACGAGTGTCAACTTTGCTGGCCGGATCGGGCAGCGTGGCGGCCCCAAATTGAGACTGGCTGTGAACCACATCCGAACGAGACTAGCTCGAACACAGCAAATACTCTACGGAACACGTGGCAATGGGTTGAAGGTCGCCGCCATGGTATTCGCGAAATTCTGTTTGCCGAACCGCGTGATTCCGTAAACCGAAGGACGCTGCTGAGGCGCTTGGATGCTTATTCAGACTGCAGCCTTCGACCGAACCGCTTGCCCTGCGAGGCGCCCCGTGCGATGCACGGGTAAATGAGCTCGAGTGAGGCTCGCCCGATTCCCCTACCGGGCGTTTGCAACAGTGGCCGATTCCGACAAAATGAGTATCATTCATGATTATGCGTGTTTCTTTTGAAGCGCCTGCACCAGAGCAGCCGGACAAAGGTGGGCAGCTACATGGATGATATTGTGGACGCGGGTAGCCAAAGTGGCGCAGGCTGCTCGGTTGGGCTTCTAGACCAAGAGGCCTCGTTCCCCGGGGGAGCGCTCGCTGCCCCTCTACGAACTCCTATCGTCCGACAAGAGCTGCCCGGAACGGATAGGGCGCAGCACCGGCCTACACCCACTGAGCGGCGGTTTCAGCTCATCCTGATCAAGCCGTCGCACTACGACGACGACGGCTACGTAATCCGCTGGTGGCGCGCGATGATCCCTTCGAACTCGCTTGCGGCTGTTTACAGCATCGCCGCTGATTGCCGGGAACGCCAGGTCCTTGGCCCGGATGTTATCATCGATATCGAGGCGATCGACGAGACAAACACGCGAATCGTCATTCCTCGTCTTCTTGCCCGTTTGCGGCGTCACGGCAATTTCGGGCTGGTGGCCCTTATCGGTGTCCAGTCCAACCAGTATCCCCGTGCCCTCGACATCGCACGTCCACTCCGGGAAGTAGGCATCCAGGTCGCAATGGGTGGGTTCCACGTCTCGGGATGCCTCTCGATGCTGGACGGCCGCGCGGTCGAGCTCGATGCATGCCGTAAACTCGGCATCGCGATGTTCGCAGGCGAGGCGGAAGGCCGCCTCGGCCAGGTGCTGCACGACGCCGCTGCCAACCGGCTCGCGCCCGTCTATAATTTCCTTAAGGACCTACCCGGGCTCGAGGGCACACCCGTGCCGATGCTGCCCAAGCGATATGTCACGCGCACACTCGGCTTGAGCACCAGCTTCGACGCTGGCCGTGGCTGTCCATACCAGTGCTCGTTCTGCACAATTATCAACGTGCAGGGGCGCAAGTCACGCTTCCGATCGGCGGATGACGTCGAGGACCTGGTGCGCCAGAACTGGGAGCAGGGCATTCACAAGTTCTTCATTACCGACGACAATTTCGCCCGCAACAAG
>JAFAHH010000634.1 GCA_019237355.1 Acetobacteraceae bacterium
TATCAAGTCCGGCGATCTCACCGGTTTTTTTCCCATCTTGGGCCTCTCCGGCTTCGACGGGCTGAGACCGAGGCTGAGGCACGGAGCTATCTTGCATCCTTGGCTACCCTACACCAGGCGAGCTGGGCTCGCCGGGGCCAACCCGGAGCCTTTGCCGATCCGTTCTTCCGGCGCTTTCACGAAAACCTCATCCATCGAGGTTTCCGGGAAGATGTAATCGACCTGCTCCGTATTACGGCCGGTAGTACGACTGTCGGATTTCTTTACAATTTCAGATATCGCGGCCGGGTATACGCGTACCAAAGCGGCCTAAATTACGATTTGGACAGCGCGCATGCGAAGCCAGGCCTGACCTGCCACACTTTGGCGGTCGAGGCCTATTTGGGGGAGGGCCTGCTATCCTATGACTTTCTAGCCGGTGATGACCGCTATAAAACCAGTTTGGCCCCGCGTTGCACCGAGCTCTACTGGGTTACTGTCGAGCCCTGGTGGTCTTTCCGGGGACTGATGTGGCGGTGCAAGAAGCTTGGATCGGCTGACCCCACGATCCGAAAAACGTCGGATTCCTTTACACGCCTCCCTACTTCTTCGCAGTAAGAAATTGAAATTGCTTCGCTCCTACTTTGGCATCAATCTTGCTCCTTAGTCCCCGATCGCGCGAATCGTGCTGGTAGGCTTTCGCGTGTTGCACGTCTGGTATCAAACGGAGATTAGCCCTGTGGTCAAAAATACCCAGCTCGCCGGGGCCAAGAAAGGCGTTCTGAAAGGAGATATGCGATGAGGCATGCTCCTGACGAATTTAGGTTATCTCGCCGGGCATCGGCTTTCACCATCTTCCTGCTATCGATCAGTATGTGGCATGCGGTGTACCAGATCTCGCAGCAAATATTTTGATCCGGCGCAATCTGCGGCGGACGGCTCCAGCCGAGGTCAGTGCTAGGTTCGCGAGGCCGCGCGGACGCATTGGATTGATGAGCAGGAGCCCCTTTCGCTGGCGACGAATTCCGGCCCAGAGCCGCTTGTAGGGGTCATCGCCCCGGCCAAAATCGATCTCCTGCACGGCGTCTCGCTCCAGTAAGGCCCGAATCATAAAGGCAGTCAGCACCGTCCCTGGGGATTGGTCCTTGTGCGCCTCGTCGTGCGCCAATTTAAGAACAGTTGCGCGGTGATGCCCGGGCAATCTTTCTACTATCCAGAACTGCGCAGCAACGGAACGTCCCCCGAACCGGCTGACGCCCAAGCGCAGCATCCCACGGGCCGCAGCCAAGCGCATCAGCGCAGGATTGAAGGCAGGAAAAGGTTCTGGCTCTTTCCAGCTCCGGTTATACACAGTTTCGAATTCAGCGATTCCCTGTTCCAGCCGCTCGGTGCCGTCAAGGATTTCAATCTCCCAGGCGAGCCGCTTCGTTTTGCGCCGTATCGTCTCGCGGAGCGAGCCGGATCGCGCCGCCAGGTAGTCGGGCCACGTCTGTACCGGCTGATACCAATTTCCGAAATGATCGAACCAGTAAGACAAGAGGCCGGACCGACGAAGACCGATGGTGAGCGGCCGCCATTCTGGATCTTCCGGCGCAAGCGCGTCCAAGCGGATGACCGCCCACCGGCGCAAGAAACGGCCGATGAGATAACCCGCAGAAACCAAGAGCTGTTCATCAGATCCAGGGGCTACAAGGGGCCGGTGCAAGCACGTGTATGGAGTCGTTAAGCTCTCAGCATCACGCCCGCGAACCAGGAGCGGAAACAAAACAATCGGGTCATCACCTCTGCGGCATAAAAGGAACCGGGGCTCGCCACCGGACGGCAGCCCGTAGATTAAGACCGTTTGATACCATTCCCGGCTGGAGAAGATCGTCTGCTGCCCAGCATGATCGAACAGCGCTTCGTTTCGGCCGGGCAGTTCGTCCAGCTTGTTGCATATATCGAGGCTGAGGCTCCCCCAGCCACTGGAAGTGATACCCGGCAAGGTCTCCTCAGCTGCTAGAGCGTTTTCCACTCACGTGGAACCGCTCTAGGAGTCGTTTTTAGAGCAGATTCACGCGATGGGATCACCTGCGGCGATCCCACTTGATCGCGATCTGCTCTAGCGCGCGATGGCTTGAGGCGGACTCGGGTTCCCAATTCGCAAGCGAATTGGGGTCCCGATCGTCGGAAAGCCTGAATCGCGCTCTCGAACCGGAATCCTAGAGCATGATGACTTCGACCTGAAGTCATCGTGCTCTAGCCTGATCTAGCCACGCCAATACCCGGGAAAGCCCATCCTGCAAGCAGGTCGGGGGCGGTAGGTCCAGGGCTGCGTGTGCGCGGGCCGGCGATCCGGTCGAGTGCCGGACCTCGCCGGACCGGGGTTCGCCAAATTGGATATCGGGGTGCAGGCCAAGCAGGCGGGCGATGGTATTGGCAAGTTCCAGGACGGACGTGGAGACTCCTGTGCAGACGTTGAATACAGGCGCGTCTGGTGGCCGGCGCTGCATCGCTCGCAGCAGGGCAGTGACAACGTCCTGCACGAATACAAAGTCCCGGGTTTGGGAGCCGTCGCCGTAGATTTCGATCGGTTGTCCTTGCCGCAGCCTGTTGCAGAAAATGGAGATCACTCCCGAATAGGGTGAGAGTGGATCTTGCCGTGGCCCATACACATTGAAAAATCTGAGCCCAACCGTGGGGACGCTATGTACGCGGGCGGCAACGCGGGCCTGCAGTTCGCAACCATACTTATCAGCACCATAGGCAGAAAGGGGGCGCTTGGCGGCCTCCTCATCGAGCGGCAAGGTTGCGCAATCACCATAGACCGCCGCCGACGAGGCATAGACGACGGGTATTTCCGCCGCATTGGGTAAGAGCCTGATCGAATCGAACAGATTGATCGTCGCCGTCAAGTTTGCCCGATGGCTGCCGAGCCAATCCTGCCGGCCCCGCTCGACCGAGGCGATTGCCGCGAGGTGAAAGCAGCCATCGATGCCCTGTACCGCCTCTCGGACCAGAGCTGGGTCTGCCACATCTCCAACAATCAGCGTTTCGCGTCCAGACAAATTCTCCCGCTTGCCCGAGGAAAGATCATCGATGACACGGACCTCGTGGCCGTGGCTAACCAGCGCATCGCATAGGTGCGACCCGATAAAGCCGCAACCGCCCGTAACCAGAAAACTGCTCATTGCATCCGGGACCCCATCTGCTCTTCAATTTCGCAGCGCAGAGTGAACATCGGCTTAAGCCGACCCCGTGCCCGTAACTTCAGAACCGGCACCAGCAAGGGCAAGCGATATGGACTAGAGCGTTTCCATGCTGAGTGGAAGCGCTCTAGCTTTGCTTTGCGAGCATCATCGGGCCCCATCGCACCAGCGCGATGGGAACCCGTCACGCGCTCCTGGAACCGCAAGCGTTTCCAGTCAA
>JAFAHH010000695.1 GCA_019237355.1 Acetobacteraceae bacterium
GTAGAGAACCGTGTTTTGAGCATCCACCAAGAGCACCACATCCGAGCCGTTCTCGATCAAAGCGCGAAAGCGTCGCTCGCTCTCCTGAAGCCGCTCTTCGGCCCGCTTGCGCTTGATGAACTGGCCAATCTGGCTCCCTATCGCTGACAGAGTGGCAAGCTGCTCCTCATCGCGTTCCCGCGATGCCCGGCTGAAGAACTCAACGACCCCCATGGCTTCCCCACCGAGGAGGATCGGGAAGGCAACGGCTCCGTGCAGCCCCGATCTCGCGGCGGCAGACGACCGCAGGAAGCTCAATGCCTTCGTGACGTCGTGCATCCAGACCGGTTCGGCGCTTTGCCAGACTTGACCGGGTCGGCCTTGGCCCAGCGAGAAGGTCATCTCCCGGCTTACCGCATCGAACTCCGCCGTCGAAACACTCGGCGTGCGCCAGATATCGACGCAACGCAATCGGCCCCCCTCGCTATCCGCGCACCATAAGCCGCCCCACTCCCATTCCAGCGCCTCGCCGATGGTTTGGAGGAGCTGTGGAACGGCGGCTGCAATCGTATCGGATTCCGCCAGGACGCGCGTAGCGGCGTACTGCGCCGCCAACCGCTGCTCTCCGCGCTTGCGTTCGGTGATATCCTCGCACGCGATCAACACGATCAGGTCATTGCGCGACCGCCGCACAGCCTTGGCGTTCTCGCGAACCCAGAGCACCGAGCCATCATTGCGGATCTTTCGAAGTTCCCAGGTGTGGGATTGGCCTAAGTTTTCCAAGCAGACCGCAACATTTCGGCGAGCGAGCTCGCGATCTGGTTCCGGAAAAACCTTGAGCACGGATTGCCCGGTCAATTCGTCAACGGTATATCCGAGCTGAGCGGCACCAAAATGATTTACCGACATGACCGTGCCCGCCGGGTTGACCATGAAGTACATTGTTGGAGTGTGCTCGAAGATCTCCTTCCATTCCTCTTCGCTTCGACGCAGCGCCGCGCTTGCGGCTTGGCCTTGCATAACGAGGAAGCAGGTCAGGCCTATCGTGGCGATGCAGAGGAAATCATTGATGAGCTGTACTGTTGGGCTACCCGGCGCGCTCAAAATCAACCGTGTTAGGGGGTCGGCTACGAAAACTAGGATGGTGCATACCGCCGCCACGGTGCTGATGCCGCGCGCCTCATAGAAGCGGGACGCGATCAGCACCAGGATGGTGTAAAGCACGCCGATTGGGACCTCAGCGGGCGTGAATACGTCGAGAACGAAGATTACGGCCGCAATCAGTGGAATCAAAACCTGGGGGAGTGCCGAACGTGCCCGTCCCAAACCGGAGGATTGATCAATCAGAGTGACCTCCGGTCCTGTCCGCGCGGCTTCGCTCATGGGAGCACACCCCTTTCGATGCTGGAACTTGACCGTGGTCACCGGATTTGGCTTCCAAAGCGGCCCTCATAAGCACCGGATCTCAACTATACTCGCTTGCCGTATGACATGGGATATGCGCTAGGGTGCGGTGGCTTGAGGCGGACTCGGGTTCCCCGATTCGCGACGTGGCCACGTTCTCGGCGATCTTCGATGCACGCAGCCGGGTATGCCGAGTTGGCGGCTCACCTGCCCGCAGGATTCGAAGCCCAGTTGTGCCCGCCTGCCGAAGACCCCGCACCAGCAGGCCGGGACGCTGTGAGCTCCGGGCCTATCATCCAGATGGTGCTGATGATGTCCTTCCGCGCGTTGCCGCTCGTTTGCGGGAAGGCCTGGTCAAGCTGGGCGCAAGCACTCGTTGTCAAACAGGAACATTCCGAACGCAAGCCAGCGCCGCTCAGGCCGGGTCAGGCTCAGTCAGCGGCGCGGCAGCCTCCGTGCCGACCGGATTCGGTTCACCCGAGCGTTTTGGGAACCCGACATCGTCAGCCAGCGGCAACCCAGTCGCTGAGGCCGGAGGGGGCCAAGGCCAGGACCCCAATCCCGGCCCCCCATTTTGCGGCGCAAAATGGAACCCAGTGCTTGCGAAAACACAACCCGGAGCCGTCGGTGAAGCGGGCGGAATACCCCGCGTAGGCAAAGCTTCCCCCGCTCCCACCGATCCCGACCCGGCCGACGAGGCCAGGCGAACAGCCCGGGTCGCGGACGCATCCGTCTCGCCGCTAGAAGCCGCGGTATCGCCGGCCGATGCCCGCCGCCCGCGTCGCTTGGCAACCGGCTCGGGACCGAGCCGGATCCCCAGCATCCGGCACAGCGGCCGCAGGATCCGTCCCGCTTGCGGTACATCCGCCAGCAGCGCCGACATTTCCGGGTCGGCCAGTAAATACTGCACCTGAGTGCCATACACCGCCGCTCCCGGCACAAGCCGGATCAGCCAGCCGAACCTACCCGGCAGCCGAGGCGCAGGCAGGCCCTCCGGCCGGGGCAATTCGAGATCGTCCCCAGCCTGCCTCCGCGCGCTCGGGGTCGGCGGAAGCCGGCCGGCGCGGATGGCCGCCAGCAGGGCCTGAAACCGGGATGACAGCCGGCCCAGCCGAGCCCAGGCCAGAAAAAGCACCGCCACAGCCGACCGGTCCTTTGCCATATGCGCGGCCAGGATCCCACGTAGCCCTGCGATAATCAGAGCCAGGCGATTCGAAAGGCCGGTTGGGAGGGGAGGAGCGGTCCAGGGCACGAACACAACTTGAACACCACCGCAGGTAGCGTGTCAAGGGAAAGGTTCGCCCGGGCCAGAGTGCGATGGCTTGGGGCGGAATCCCCTCACGCCGCCTTGCGGCGATCCGGGGCGGAACGCCCTCATCTCGGGACGATCTGATGCCTCCCTGATGGCCGCTAGTTCGCTGTCCGCCGCATGCGACGCAATTCCGCGCGCCGACTCGCACGACGAGCACGGAACGCCGGCGACAGCGGCAATAGCGTAAAACGATAGCGCCGAGGCGCTGATGCCCACAGCGATGGCCAGCGCTCTATTGTGAAATTGCAGAGTATCATAGCTCATCTGGTTCTCCGCCCGAACGGTCCGCGCAGCGCGGGACGCATCCGGCATCGGAAGCCTGGTCCAGGCCGCTGGGCGACTTCGGCCCCTTGCGCCGCTCACGGGCTCCGTCGGCGCCGACTCGAACTCAGCGTCCCGCCATTCCTACCCCGTCTCGTGCCGTTCGGGGCCGTAGCATATTTGCCTACGAATGCTGTCAGGCAGCAAGAAATCCGTGCAGCACCACCCCTGCTCTGGGTCTCAACCAGGCACTGATCGAACGCCGGCTCGGGTTTGGTGCACCTGCCGAATACCTAAAACGGCCCGCCTTTCCGCTGACCGCCATCGCAACCGAAACACGGTTGCCGAGCCTGCCGACAGCCCCGATGATCGCTCCAATGCAGCGACCTGATGCCGCCAGCCTATGGACAGCCGCAATTCTCCCACCCGCGGCGCTCGACTCTCTGAAGTTGCGGGGTGCGGACCCCGTGCTTCCCTCGTCCTTTCATGTAGGCGAAGCCGCCGCGACCGCGACCGGCCTCTCGGCGCTGGCCGCCGCGGAGCTATGGCACATGCGCTCGGGGCGGCGGCAGCAGGTTTCAGTAGATTTTCGGCATGCCGCAGCAGCGTTCCGGTCTGACCGCTACTTGCGCGTAAACGGCCGGCCCATGCCCGAAGCATGGGATCGAATCGCCGGCCTTTATCGGTGCGGCGACGGGAATTGGGTCCGCCTGCATACGAATTTCCCGCACCACCGCGATGGAATGCTGAAGCTTCTTGGCTGCGAATATGATCGTGAGGCAGTTGCGCACGCCTTGCAATATTGGCGCTCTTTCGACCTTGAAGATGCCGCCGCTGCCGCAGGGCTGTGCGCTGCCGCTCTACGGTCCTTCGAGCAATGGGATTCGCATCCCCAAGGGGTCGCCGTGCCCACCCAACCTCTGGTATGCATCGAGCCGATCGGAGAGGCCCCCGCCGTCCCCTTGCCGGAAGGAGATAGGCCCCTCGCTCAGATACGCGTGCTCGATCTGACACGGGTCATTGCGGGACCAGTTTGTGGAAGGGCGCTTGCCGCCTACGGCGCGGACGTGCTGTTGATCACGTCGCCCCATCTGCCTTCCATTCAGCCGCTGCTGGTCGATACGAGCCGGGGCAAATTGTCGGCACAGTTGGACCTCCGCGAGGAAGGGGCGCGTGAGATTCTGGCTGGGCTTGTCAGGAACGCCGATATTTTCGTGCAATCTTATCGCCCAGGCGCGATCGCCTCGCTTGGGTTCGGTCCCAAGCAGGTCGCCGAGCTGCGGCCGGGTATCGTCTATGTCTCACTCTCGGCTTATGGGTGGGCGGGGCCTTGGTCAGATCGCCGCGGTTTCGACAGCCTGGTCCAGACCGCGACCGGGTTCAACGTCGCTGAGGCGCAAGCCTCCGGCCAAAACGAGCCGAGGCCCCTACCTGCCCAGGTCCTTGATCACGCCTCCGGCTATCTCATGGCCTTCGGTGCCGTGGCGGGACTGTATCGCCGGGCAACCGAGGGTGGGAGCTGGCACGTTCGCGTTTCTCTGGCGCGGACCGGGTTCTGGTTGCACGAGCTGGGCCGAGTGCCCCGCGGTTTCGATTGCCCCGACCCAAGGCGAGAGGATGTGCAAGACCTCCTCGAAACCAGCCAGTCGGAATTTGGAGAACTGACCACGGTGCGCCCGCCAGCCCAGTTTTCGGAAACCCCAGCCTATTGGGAACGCCCTTCAAGCGCTCCCGGCGCGCATCCACCGGCCTGGCCCTGATTCTTCCCGCGTTTTCGCCGCGAGCCGTCGCGCTATGCTACGATTTGGTGCTCGGCACCGGTAGCCGCCGGCAATGGAGGTCTAATCTATGCAACGCGAGCCATTGATCTTTTTGGGGACATGCGACCTTGCCGGCCATGTACGCGGCAAGGGTTTTCCGGCTGCAGCCCTGGGGCACCGGCTGCACAAAGGCATCGGGCTGACCCATAGCAACATTATGATGTCGGCTTTCGGGCCCATTTATGAAACGCCCTTCGGCACACTCGGCGACCTGATGCTGGTGCCCGATCCAGACACAAAGGTTGATGTGCAGTTCGAAGGGTCGGCGGCCGAGCATTTCTATCTCGGCGACATCCTCACCACCGAAGGCGAGAATTGGGAGTGCTGCCCGCGTCATTTCCTGAGACGCGCACTGAAGGAGTTGCAGCGCGAGGCGGGCCTCGTTGTCCTCGCAGCCTTTGAGCAGGAATTCGTCTACACGGGCATCGAGGACCGCCCTTCAGCGACGTACGGGCTCGATGCATGGCGCCGCCAAGGCATTTTTGGCGAGGCCTTTGCCGCCGCCCTGCGCCAGGCCGGCGTCACGCCGGACTCCTTCTTGCCCGAATACGGCGCCCGTCAGTTCGAGGTAACGGTCGCACCCGGCCAAGGGCTGCGCGCCGCCGATCACGCAGTAATTGTCCGCGAAATGGCACGCGCCGTTGCATTCCGGCTTGGCCACCGCGCGATCTTCGCCCCCATGATGCGGCCCGACGGAATCGGCAATGGCGTGCATGTTCATTTCAGCTTGCGTGAACCATCCGGTGCGCCGGCGCTGCATGACCCGGCCGGGCCATATGGACTGACCCAAACGGGACAGCATTTCGCGGCTGGAGTCGTGCACCATATGCCCGCGATTGCCGCCATCACGGCACCCTCGGTCGCTTCTTACTTCCGCTTGCGGCCGAACCGCTGGGCGCCGACCTGGACCAATCTCGGCATTCGCGACCGTGGCTCCTCGTTGCGCGTGTGCCCGGTCTTCGCCCCCGCAGACCCGGCCGATGCAGCCCGGCAATTCAATCTCGAATACCGGGTGTGCGATGCGACCGCGAGCCCGTATATGGCTCTGGGCGCGATTGTGCATGCCGGACTCGATGGTGTTCGGCGCAATCTAACGCTGCCTCCACCTCCCTCGCGCGATTTTTGGGACATGAGCGAGGCCGAGCGGGAGGCGGCAGGGGCGCGGCCGCTGCCTCACTTGCTGGAGGAGGCGCTCGAGAATCTTGCCCGCTGCCGAGCAGCACGCGACTGGTTCGGCGAGCAGTTCCTGGATGTTTACTTGCGCTTCAAACAAAGTGAATTGCGTGCGGTGGCCGGGCTCGACGAGGCCGCGACCTGCGAGCGCTATGTCGCGGCGTATTGACCTATGGTGAGCCGGGAAGTCCCGATCGATCCTGCACACACGGCCCTGCTGTTCATCGATGTGCAGAATTACACCGGCCGGCCTGACGGAGCCAACTATCGCGGGCTTTCCCGGCCAGAGCTTGAAGTGCGCTACGGGTTCTTTTTCCAAACCCTAGAGCGCACGGCCTTGCCGAATATGCAGCGCCTACAAACTGCGTGCCGGCAGGCGCAGATCGAGGTGCTTTACACAGTCATCGAAAACCTTACCCAAGATGGCCGCGACCGCAGCCTTGATTACAAGATCAGCGGCCTCGATGTGCCTAAAGGCTCCTGGGATGCCCGGGTGCTTGATGCGATCGCCCCCGTGGCCGACGAAATTATCATCCCGAAAACATCCTCGTCCGTGTTCATTTCCACCAACATCGATTATGTGCTGCGTAATCTCGGGGTCCGGTATCTGCTTATCGCCGGAATGCTAACCGATCAGTGCGTCGACTCAGCGGTTCGCGATGCCTGCGACCTGGGCTATCTGGTTACCGTCATCAC